>NZ_JAODZG010000022.1:0-62153 GCF_029835135.1 Stenotrophomonas sp. GD04145
CGACGGAGACTGGCAGGAGTTCTGATTCCTGCCTGACCTGACGCACGACAACGCCCTGGCCCTGCGCCGGGGCGTTTTCGTTTACGGGGTATCTGATTGTCCAGCCAACGGCGACGCCCCTCGGAGTGGTCGGTCGAAGTGCTGGGCGGCTGAGGGCAGGCCGGGAGGGTGGGTTGCGCAGGGGACGCCGTGAATACGTCCCTGTAGGCTCGGGCGCGCCATCCATGGCGCTTACGCCCCTGCGCAGCCCACCCACCCGGCCACGGACAGGTTCCTGCGGCTGCCAGCCACGAAAGACAGAACAAAATCAAAAGCAAGAGCCGGTCGCTTCGCTCTTCATTTGGCCGGCACTGCCGCGGAGCATCCGCGCATGGCGTGTGTCCAATACAGATCGCGGAAGTCCGTCGAAGGCGGGGTGGGTCCGGTGGCGGGGGTGTCCGCGGCATGGATGCCGCGGCCAAGCCCCCAGGGACGGGTTCACGGCGTCCCCCGCCACCGGACCCACCCCGCCAACCTGCAGGAAACCGGCTTCTGACGTTGCAGTTGCTTCGGCTGTTGCTTCGGCGGGTGCCGGGCGCAGCCCGGCCCAAGCCCATCCCCCGCTTCCGGTACAATATCGGGCCCGTTTCCCAACTACGGTTCCCCGGACATGATGGTCCTCGAGGGCGCGCCCGCCCTGTCGCCGTTCCGCCGCGAACGTCTTGAATCCCGCCTGCAGTCCATCGCTCCCTCCCTGCGCATCAGTGGTGCCTGGCACGTCTACTTCGTGCAGCCGGAAGGCTCGGCCGTGCCCGATCAGGCCACCCTGTGCCGCATCCTGGAAGCACAGCCGCAGGCCGGGACGGTCGCCGAAGGGGCCGTCAGCCGCATCGTGGTGCCGCGTCTGGGAACGTTGTCGCCGTGGTCGAGCAAGGCCACCGAACTGGTCCGCGGGGCCGGTCAGCCGGTCAGCCGGGTCGAGCGCGGCCTGCGTATCGACGTGCTGGGCTGGCCGGACGATGCCGCCACCCAGCAGTCGCTGGTGAAGGTGCTGCACGACCCGATGACGCAGTCGGTGCTGGACCACGTCGAGCAGGGCCAGGCCCTGTTCTCGGCGCCGGCCCGCGGTGAACTGGAGCGCGTTCCGGTGGCGCAGCTGGAAGCCGCCAACCAGCGCCTTGGCCTGGCCATGGCCCAGGACGAGATCGACTACCTGCGCGAGCGCTTCACCGCACTGGGGCGCTCCCCGTCTGACGTGGAACTGATGATGTTCGCGCAGGCCAATTCCGAACACTGCCGGCACAAGATCTTCAACGCCAGCTGGACCATCGACGGGCAGGCGCAGGAACGCTCGCTGTTCCGCATGATCAAGAACACCCACCAGCAGACGCCGCAGCACACCCTGAGCGCGTACAGCGACAACGCTGCGGTGATCGAAGGCCATCCGGCGTCGCGTTACCGTCCGGATCCGGCCAGTGGCGAGTACCGCCGCGAGCCGCAGGTGCCCAGCGCCTTCCAGATCAAGGTCGAAACCCACAATCACCCGACCGCGATCGCGCCGTTCCCGGGGGCTTCCACCGGTGCCGGTGGCGAAATCCGCGACGAAGGCGCAACCGGCCGCGGCGGCAAGCCGAAGGCCGGCCTGACCGGCTTCTCGGTCTCGCACCTGCGCATCCCCGAGCTGCCGCAGCCGTGGGAAGCGCCGCGCGCGCTGAATCCGCGGATGGCGCCGGCGCTGGAGATCATGACCGACGGCCCGCTCGGCGGCGCTGCGTTCAACAATGAGTTCGGCCGCCCGAACCTGCTCGGTTACTTCCGCAGCTTCGAGCTGCCTGAAGGCGCTGACCTGGTCCGTGCGTACGACAAGCCGATCATGCTGGCCGGCGGCCTCGGTGCGATCGACCGTATCCAGGTCGACAAGATCCCGCTGCAGGCCGGTGATGCGGTCATCGTGCTCGGCGGTCCGGCGATGCTGATCGGCCTGGGTGGCGGTGCGGCCAGCTCGGTGGCCTCCGGTGAAAGCGCCGAAGACCTGGATTTCGCCAGCGTGCAGCGCGACAACCCGGAGATGGAGCGCCGCTGCCAGGAAGTCATCGACCGCTGTGTGGCGATGGGTGCCGACAACCCGATCAAGTTCTTCCATGACGTCGGTGCCGGTGGTCTGTCCAACGCGATTCCCGAGCTGCTGCACGATTCGAACGTGGGCGGCATCATCGATCTGGGCAAGGTGCCCACCGACGATCCGTCGTTGTCGCCGATGCAGCTGTGGTGCAACGAATCGCAGGAGCGCTACGTGCTTGGCGTCGCGCAGGAGCGGCTGGCCGAGTTTGCCGCGCTGTGCGCGCGCGAGCGCTGCCCGTTCGCCGCCGTGGGCGTGGCGACCGCCGAGGAGCATCTGGTGGTGGCGTACGGCGCGGTGCCGGGCCATGTTCCCGCCGACGCACCGATCGACCTGCCGATGGACGTGCTGTTCGGCAAGCCGCCGAAAATGCACCGTGACACGGCGCACCCGCCGGCACCGCGCTGGCCGGCGCTGAAGACCGGTGGCCTGGATCTGCAGGAAGCCGGCCTGCGCGTGCTGGCGCACCCGACCGTTGCCTCGAAGAACTTCCTGGTCACCATCGGTGACCGCAGCGTCGGCGGCCTGACCGCCCGCGAGCAGATGGTCGGCCCGTGGCAGCTGCCGGTGGCCGACGTGGCCATCACCCTGGCTGATTTCGATGGCGTGGCCGGTGAGGCGATGTCGATCGGCGAGCGCACGCCGCTGGCCCTGCTCGACGCCGCGGCGTCGGCGCGCATGGCCGTGGGCGAAGCGCTGACCAACCTGTGCGCGGCCCCGGTGGATGCGCTGGATGGCATCAAGCTGTCGGCGAACTGGATGGCTGCTGCCGGCCATCCGGGCGAAGACGCGCTGCTGTACGACGCAGTGAAGGCCGTGGGCATGGAACTGTGCCCGCAGCTGGACATCAGCATCCCGGTCGGCAAGGACTCGCTGTCCATGCAGGCGCAGTGGCATGACCAGGGCGAGGCACACAAGAGCGTGTCGCCGGTGTCGCTGGTGATCTCGGCGTTCGCGCCGGTTGCCGATGTGCGCCAGCAGCTGACGCCTCTGCTTGATCGCGACGTCGACAGCGAGCTGTGGCTGATCGGTCTCGGTGCCGGCAAGCAGCGCCTGGGCGGCTCGATCCTGGCGCAGGTGCACGCCGACCACGGCGAGCTGCCGGCCTTCGCCGGTGCCGCGCCGGACCTGGACGACCCGCAGCGCCTGCGTGCCTTCTTCGAACTGATCCGGGATGCGCGCCAGTCCGGCCTGCTGCGTGCGTACCATGACCGCAGCGACGGCGGCGCGTTCGCCGCGCTGTGCGAAATGGCGTTCACCTCGCGCCTGGGCCTGGATATCGCCCTCGACGCGTGGGGCGATGACCCGTTCCGCAGCCTGTTCAATGAGGAACTGGGTGCGGTGGTGCAGATCGCCCGCGAAGATCGCGCCGCTTTTGCCGACCTGGTCGAGCGCCACGCCCTTACCGAATGCGCGCAGCGCATCGCCAGGCCGACCACCGCACCGGTGGTGCGCGTATCGCTGGCAGGCGAGAACCTGGCCGAGTGGCGCTGGGAGCAGCTGTTCGATGCGTGGTGGTCGGTCACCCATGCCATGCAGAAGCGTCGCGACAATCCGGCCAGCGCCGATGCCGAGCGCGATGTCGCCCGCGCGTTCAACGCACCGGGCCTGAAGCCGAAGCTGAGCTTCGACCTCAACGAGGATGTGGCGGCGCCGTTCATCAGCACCGGTGCGCGTCCGCGCGTGGCGGTACTGCGCGAACAGGGCGTCAACGGCCAGATCGAGATGGCCAACGCCTTCGAACGTGCAGGCTTCCGCGCGTTCGACGTGCACATGAGCGACCTGATCGAGGGGCGCGTGGCCCTGCAGGACTTCACCGGCCTGGTCGCCTGTGGCGGCTTCAGCTACGGCGATGTGCTGGGTGCCGGCCGTGGCTGGGCGACCTCGATCCTGGAACGCAGCGCGCTGCGCGATGCCTTTGCGGCGTTCTTCGAGCGCCAGGACAGCTTTGCCCTCGGCGTATGCAACGGTTGCCAGATGATGAGCCAGCTGAAGGACATCATCCCCGGCGCCGAACACTGGCCGCAGTTCCGCCGCAATGCCAGCGAGCAGTTCGAGGCCCGCACCGCACTGCTGGAAGTAGTGGAATCGCCGTCGATCCTGCTGCGTGGCATGGCCGGTTCCCGCCTGCAGGTGGCGGTGGCGCACGGCGAAGGCCAGGCGGTGTTCGACAACGCCGTCGACCAGGCCGCTGCGCGCGTGTCGCTGCGCTACATCGATGGCAACGGTGCCATTGCCCAGCAGTATCCGCTCAATCCGAACGGCTCACCGGATGGCATCACTGGCCTGACCAGCACGGACGGGCGCGTCACCATCATGATGCCGCATCCGGAGCGCACCCCGCGCGCACTCAATCTGAGCTGGGCGCCGGCCGAGTGGCAGGGTGATTCACCGTGGATGCGGATGTTCCGCAATGCCCGGGTGTGGTGCGGCTGATCGCGCACCGCTTCGCGCAGGCGTCGATGCCGATGCGTATGGAAAAACCCGCCGCATTGCCGGCGGGTTTTTCTTTGCGCGGATGAAACTCCTGTCGCCACCATGAGTTACATGCATTTCCATGCGCCAGACAATCGTCACGTGCAACTAACAAAATGGATTGATAAACGCGTGAAAAAGTGAACTGCTTCACGGCAATGTGATTTGCTGTGTCAAAGTCTTGACGATATGGAAAGTTGCCGTTAACACTTGAACCCCGTTTCAGAACCATTCATCCCGCAGTAACCGCTTGGCGCACGCGCTCGGTTTTCTGTCGCTGCGCGCCGTTCGGCAATACCCCGCAGTAAATCACGCGAATAAACGCCCCCAGGGGACGTTGGACCAGAAGGTCCGGCGGTGGCGTTGCTTTGCCCAAAACCAGTCCAATCAGGAGCCGTACCGATGAATCGGATTTATCGCAAGGTCTGGAACAAAGCACTGGGTCAGTTGGTCGTGGCCTCGGAACTGGCCTCGTCCGACAGTTGCGGCGGGGTCGTCGACCAACGCCGCGATGCGACACAGGCCAGGCCCTTTGTACTGGCTGCCGCACTGGCGCTGGCACTGGGATTGGGCATGACCGGCGTCGCCTCTGCACAGTCGGTGGAGATCGGCGGCAACGCCAACTGCGTGGTGCTCAACAGCTCGATCGTCGACAAGTGCCTGGTGGATGGCAGCGCCTCGGCCACCGGCACCAACGCGGTCGCCGTGGGCACCGGCAGCCGTGCAACCGGTGCCAACAGCGTGGCGCTGGGCGCCGGCTCGAAAGCAACGCGTGCCAATACCGTTGCCGTCGGTGATGCGGGCAAGGAACGGCAGGTGACCCACGTCGCCGCCGGCACCGAGGCAACCGATGCGGTGAACAAGGCGCAGCTGGATGCACAGGCGCGGGCCACGCAGGCGGCGTTGGCCGAAGCGACAGCCCAGAGCAGTCGCTACTTCAAGGCCGACGGCGCCGGTGATGACAGCGACGCGGCGAAGATCGAAGGGCAAGGCGCGATTGCGGTCGGCAGCGGCAGCCAGTCGCTGGCCAACGCCACCACGGCCGTCGGCACACAGGCCGTGGCCGCCGGTCTGGGCGCCAGTGCGTTCGGCCAGAACGCGTTGGCCATCGGCGATGCCAGCGTCGTCGTCGGCCAGAGTGCCGTTGCGCTCGGACTGGGAGATACCGCCGTCGGTGCCAGCGCTGTTGCGGCCAGCGAGAACGGCGCAGCGACCGCACTGGGCGCGTTGTCCGAGGCCAGTGCGGACGGCGCAACGGCGGTCGGTGGCGGAGCCGTGGCCATGGGCCCGGGCAGTACCGCCGTGGGTCGTGGCGCAACGGCCGCCAATGAAGCATCGATCGCGGTCGGTGCGTTCAGCACCGCCGTGG
Organism: Stenotrophomonas sp. GD04145; assembly: GCF_029835135.1. Taxonomy (NCBI): domain Bacteria; kingdom Pseudomonadati; phylum Pseudomonadota; class Gammaproteobacteria; order Lysobacterales; family Lysobacteraceae; genus Stenotrophomonas; species Stenotrophomonas sp. GD04145. The sequence continues at coordinate 5,943 of NZ_JAODZG010000022.1, forward strand.
GTGAATACAGCACCGCGCTGGGTTCGAACTCGGCAGCGGTTGCCACCGGCAGTGTGGCGCTGGGCGCCGGCTCGCTGGCCGACCGGGTCGATACGGTATCGGTGGGCGCAGCCGAGTACGGTCTGACCCGGCAGATCACCAGTGTCGCGGCGGGTACCGAAGACACCGATGCGGCCAATGTCGGCCAACTCCGGGACGTCGCGGCCGTGGCCGATGCCACGGCCAAGCGTTTCCAGGCCACCGGCAGCAGCAACAGCGACGCCGGTGCGCTGGCCGCAGGCGATGACGCGCTGGCTGCCGGTGAAGCGGCCAACGCGCTCGGCGATGGCACCACCGCAGTCGGCGCCGGCGCCACCGCGGTCGCGCAGAACGCCACGGCGGTCGGCAACAACGCCCTGGCCGCCGGACAGAACAGCGCCGCGTTCGGCAACAACGCGCAGGCTGCAGGACCTGGCAGCGTCGCGGTGGGTGGCGCCGCCGTGGACGAGAACGGCAATCCGCTCATCACCAACGGCGGCGTGCCGGTGGAGACCGGTGCGACCAGTGCCGGCGTCGGCGGCACTGCGGTCGGTGCCAGCGCAGAGGCGGCTGGCTTCGCTGCGTCCGCCTATGGCGTGGGTGCCTATGCGGCCGGCGCGCAGTCCTCCGCATTCGGCGCGGTGGCCAACGCCATCGGCGACTACGCCACCGCAGTCGGCACCCAGAGCAACGCGACCGGCACCAGCAGCGTGGCCGTGGGTGGCCCGGCTGACCTGATTCCCGGCCTGGGCTTCTTCGTGCAGACCCAGGCCAGCGGCGAAGCCGCCACCGCTGTGGGTGCCGGCGCGATCGCCAGCGGTGACCGGACCGTGGCCAACGGCAGCCTGACCGAAGCCTCCGGCGCCGAAGCCACGGCCATCGGCTACTTCGCCTACGCACCCGGAGAAGGGGCCAGCGCGCTGGGCGCGCAGACCTGGGCCAGCGGCGCGCAGAGCACGGCGGTCGGCTACTACGCCACGGCGCGCGGCGCCAACAGTGTTGCCCTGGGCGCGAACTCTGAAGCCATCCGTGACAACAGCGTCGCCGTGGGCAGTGCCGGCAACGAGCGGCAGATCACCGGCGTCGCTGCCGGCAGTGAAGCCACCGATGCAGTGAACAAGGCGCAGCTGGACGCCGTGGCCAGCACCGCGGATACCACCGCCCATTACTTCCAGGCCCAGCCGGAAGCCGGCAGCGATGCCGGTGCGTTTGCCGAGGGAGAGGGTGCGGTGGCCGCCGGTTCGTCCAGCAACGCGATCGGCGCCGGTGCCGTCGCCCAGGGCGCGGGTGCTTCCGCCGTGGGCGATGACAGCGTCGCCATCGGTCGCAACAGCAGTGCCAGTGGCAACGGCGGGGTCGCCATCGGTGGACTGGGCCAGGCCTACGACCAGTACAATCAGCCGATCATCGGCGATGACGGTCAACCAGAACGTGTCGGCACCACCGCCGGCGCCGATGCCACCGCCGTCGGCAATGGTGCGCAGGCAACGGGTGCGTCGGGCAATGCGTTCGGCAGCGCGGCCAAAGCCACCGGCGACAACAGCGTGGCTGCCGGTGGCAAGTCGCGGGCGACCGGCAGCTACGCGGTCGCTGTGGGCGACAGTGCGTTCGCCAGCAGCGACGACAGCACCGCCGTCGGCGGCTACAGCTGGGCCACCGCCAGTGGCGCCAGCGCATTCGGTTCGGGCGCATGGGCCACCGCCACCAACGCATCCGCCTTCGGCAATGCAGCATGGGCCAGCGGCAGTGGCGCCACCTCCATCGGCTACAACAGCTGGGCCAACGGCACCAGCGCCACCGCCGTCGGCCGCGGTGCCTTCGGCTACGGCGACTACAGCGTAGCGTTGGGCTACCAGGCGCTGGGCAACACGGTCAACAGCATCGCCATCGGCACCAATACGGTGGCCGGCGGTGAAAGCGCGATCGCGCTGGGTGCCGGCAGCAACGCCAGCGGCAGCAACGCGGTCGCGTTGGGTGCAGGCTCGGTGGCTGATCGTGACCGCAGCGTGGCGGTTGGCGCTGCCGGCAACGAGCGCCAGGTGACCCACGTGGCCGCAGGTACGCAGGCCACCGATGCGGTGAACAAGGCACAGCTGGATGCCGTCGCGGCGGAAGCCTCCACCACCGGCAAGTACTTCCAGGCCAGCGGCAGTGCCGACAGCGATGCCGGCGCTTACGTGGAAGGGGACAACGCACTGGCTGCCGGCGAGGCATCCAACGCCATCGGCGACGGCGCCATCGCCCTGGGCAGCGGCGCCAATGCACTGGCCAGCAACGCGCAGGCGCTGGGCTTCAATGCCGTGGCCACCGCGGCCAATGCCAGCGCGATCGGTGCCAACGCACAGGCGACTGGCGAGTACGCCACCGCGCATGGCGCGGAAAGCGAAGCCAGCGGTGAACAGAGCGCGGCCTTCGGTGCTGCCTCGATCGCCAGTGGCGCCGGCAGCACCGCCAGCGGCGTGCTGTCCGAAGCCTCCGCAGAAGAGGCGACGGCGGTGGGCTACTTCAGCACTGCCAGTGGTGAAGCGGCCACGGCGGTCGGCAGCGAGAGCGTGGCCAGCGGCACGGCCTCGGCTGCATTCGGCATCGGTGCGGAAGCCACGGGTGGCTACAGCACCGCCATCGGCGGTTTCGCCAGCGCCTCGGCGTTCAACGCCACCGCGTTCGGCAATTTTGCCAATGCCTCCGGCTCCAACAGCGTGGCGCTGGGCGGCGACTCGGAAGCCTCCGGCGACTACAGCACGGCCACCGGTCAGGGCAGCTTGGCCACCGGTACGAACAGTGTCGCTGTCGGCGGCTCGTTGTTCGGCATTCTCGCCACCGAGGCGTCCGGCAACTACTCCACGGCCGTCGGTGGTGGCGCATGGTCGCCGGGCATCAACAGCACCGCGCTCGGCAATGCGGCCGAGTCGCGCGGCGCCAACAGCGTCGCGCTGGGTGCCGATTCGATTGCAGACCGTGACAACACGGTATCGGTCGGTGGTGGTGGCAACACCCGCCAGGTGACCAACGTGGCGGCAGGTACCCAAGGCACCGATGCGGTCAACAAGGATCAGCTGGACGCCGTGGCATCGGTGGCCGAGAACACGAGCCGCTACTTCCAGGCCAGTGGCAGTGCCGACAGCGATGCCGGCGCCTATGTGGAAGGCGACAACGCGCTGGCCGCCGGCGAAGCGGCCAACGCGATCGGCAACGGTGCCACCGCACTGGGCAGTGGTGCGACGGCGGTCGCCGCCAGTGCCACCGCCGTAGGCCTGGACAGCCTGGCCAGCGGCAGCAATGCCGCAGCGGTGGGCAGCAACGCACAGGCCACGGGTGAAAACAGTGCGGCACTGGGCAACGGTGCGGTTGCCAGCGAGATCGGCAGCACGGCGACCGGCGCGGGTGCACAGGCCACGGCGGTGTACAGCACCGCCAATGGCTCGGAGGCGCTGGCCAGCGGTGCGCAGTCGCTGGCCAGCGGCTTCCGCAGCGCGGCGTCGGCCGATGGCACCACGGCGGTCGGTGGTTACAGCGAAGCCAGTGGTCGTCTCGGTTCTGCACTGGGTTACGGCACGATCGCCAGCGGGGCCAACAGTACTGCGACGGGCGTGTTTGCCACGGCCAGCGGCGCCAGCGCGGTGGCCATGGGTGATTCCAGTGAAGCCAGCGGCGATGAAAGCGTCGCCATCGGCGGCAGCACCTTCTTCGGTCTGATCCCGGCCCGCGCCAGCGGCTACGGCGCCGCGGCGTTCGGTGCGGGTGCATGGGCCACCGACGACTACGCCACCGCCATCGGCTGGAACTCGTGGGCCGACGCGGCCGATTCCACCGCACTCGGTGCCAGCGCCACCGCCAATGCTGCGAACAGCGTGGCACTGGGTGCGGGTTCCGTTGCCGACCGCGCCAACAGCGTGGCCGTGGGCAGTGCCGGCAACGAGCGCCAGGTGACCAACGTGGCGGCAGGTACCGAAGGCACCGATGCGATCAACAAGAACCAGCTGGACGCCGTGGCGTCGGTGGCCGAGAACACGAGCCGCTACTTCCAGGCCAGTGGCAGTGCCGACAGCGATGCCGGCGCCTACGTGGAAGGTGACAACGCGCTGGCGGCCGGCGAAGCGGCCAACGCGATCGGCAACGGTGCGACCGCACTGGGCAGTGGCGCGACGGCGGTCGCCGCCAGCGCCACCGCGGTGGGACTGGACAGCCTGGCCAGCGGCAGCAATGCCGCAGCGGTGGGCAGCAACGCACAGGCCACCGGTGAAAACAGCGCGGCACTGGGCAGCGGTGCGGTTGCCAGCGAGATCGGCAGCACGGCGACCGGCGCGGGTGCACAGGCCACGGCGGTGTACAGCACCGCCAACGGCTCGGAAGCGCTGGCCAGCGGTGCGCAGTCGCTGGCCAGTGGCTTCCGCAGCGCGGCATCGGCCGATGGCACCACGGCGGTCGGTGGTTACAGCGAAGCCAGTGGTCGTCTCGGTTCTGCACTGGGTTACGGCACGATCGCCAGCGGGGCCAACAGCACCGCGACGGGCGTGTTTGCCACGGCCAGCGGCGCCAGCGCGGTGGCCATGGGTGATTCCAGTGAAGCCAGCGGCGATGAAAGCGTCGCCATCGGCGGCAGCACCTTCTTCGGTCTGATCCCGGCCCGCGCCAGCGGCTACGGTGCTTCGGCGTTCGGCGCCGGCGCCTGGGCCACCGACGACTACGCGACCGCCATCGGCTGGAACTCGTGGGCCGACGCAGCTGATTCCACCGCACTGGGCGCCAATGCCACCGCCAACGGCAGCAACAGCGTCGCCCTCGGTGCTGCATCGAAGGCAGACCGCGCCAACACGGTGGCGGTTGGCAGCACGGACAGCGAACGCCAGATCACCCATGTCGCCGCGGGTACCGAAGGCACCGATGCGGTCAACAAGAACCAGCTGGACGCCGTGGCGTCGGTGGCCGAGAACACCAGCCGCTACTTCCAGGCCAGTGGCAGTGCCGACAGCGATGCCGGCGCCTATGTGGAAGGTGACAACGCGCTGGCCGCTGGCGAAGCGGCCAACGCGATCGGCAACGGTGCCACCGCACTGGGCAGTGGTGCGACGGCGGTCGCTGCCAATGCCGCTGCCGTGGGCTTCAACGCGGTGGCGACGGGTGAGGATGGCGTGGCCATCGGCAACAGCGCCAGCAGTACCGCTGGCGGCGCAATCGCCCTCGGTGCGCAGAGCAGCAGCGCCGGGCCGGCCAGCGTCGCCCTGGGCGCGCAGTCGGAAGCGGAGGGCATCGGTGCCGTTGCGGTAGGTGGCATCGCCCAGGCCACTGGCCTGGCCGCTACCGCCGTCGGCTACGGGGCCACGGCCGACGGTCGCGAAGCGACTGCGGTCGGCAACTTCGCCTATGCCAATGGCTGGCAGTCCACAGCCTACGGTGCGGGTGCCACGTCCAGCTTCTTCGGCACGGCCCTGGGCAGTGGCGCGCAGGCGGCCGACGTCGCCACGGCGGTCGGCCAGGGCACCACCGCGCAGATCGCCGGTGCGGGTTTCGGCGTACAGGCACGCGCCGGCGAGTACGGTACCGCGCTCGGCAACAACGCGGCCACCGGCCTCAATGGCGTGGCGGTGGGCTTCAACGCACTGGCCGGGCAGGATGCCAACAGCGTCGGCAGCGGTCAGCACACTACCGCCATCGGCAGCGAGGCGTGGGCGACCGAGGACGGGGCCACCGTGGTCGGCTACAACAGCTACGCGCAGGCAACCAATGCCACGGTGCTGGGCAGCAACACATGGACGACCAAGGCCGCCGACAACAGCGTCGCGCTGGGTGCCGGATCGCTGGCGGATCGTGCCAACGCGGTATCGGTCGGTGCGGCGCAGGACTGGGTTGATGCGGCGGGCGTTACCCACAGCGCGATCAACCGCCAGGTCACCAATGTCGCGGCCGGTACCCAGGCGACCGATGCGGTGAACAAGGGCCAGCTGGATGTGGTGGCGGCCACCGCCGATGCCACCGGCCGCCACTTCCGTGCGACCGGTACCGGGACCGCCAGCGCCACGGGCAGCAACGCGGTCGCCGTCGGTTCCGGTGCCAGTGCCAGCGGCAACCGCAGCAATGCGCTGGGCAGCAGTGCCAGCGCCATCGGCAATGCGGCGCTGGCCGTCGGCGCCAACGCCGGCGCGACCGGTGCGAACTCGGTGGCGCTGGGCAGTGGCGCGCGCGCGCTGGACGCCAATGTGGTGTCCGTCGGCGGTGGCAACGGTACCGATGGTCCGGCGACGCGCCGCATCGTCAACGTCGCCGACGGTCGCATCGCCGCAGGCAGCAGCGACGCGGTCACCGGTTCGCAGCTCAACGTCACCAACCAGCGCGTCGGTGCGGTGGAAACCCGGGTCGGCGATTTCGATTCGCGTATCGCGACCGTGGAAACGTCCACTGCCAATGCGGTCGGTTATGACGACGCCAGCCGCGACCGGCTGACCCTGGCCGGCATCGAGGGCACCACGATCGACAATGTCGGCGCCGGCAGCATCGCCGCAGGCAGTCGCCAGGCGATCAATGGCGGCCAGCTGTTCCAGTCGCTCAGCGATGCCGCCAGCTTCCTCGGCGGTGGCGCCAGTGTCGGCATGCAGGGCGTGTTCGTCGCGCCGAACTACGTGATCCAGGGCGCCAGCTACAGCAATGTCGGCGATGCCCTTGGCGCACTGGACCGCAAGGTCAGCGAGATTGACCAGCGCACCGGGGGGGCGAACCGCTCCCGCACCGCCAGCCTGCGTTCGACCAGCACGCCGCTGGAGGGAGGCGCCGGCAGCCTGGCCGCGGAGACGGCCAGCGCCGATGCTGTCCCCACCGTGGCCACTGCCAGCACTGCCCGGGTACAGGGCGCGCCGACCGCCGCCGCAGCGGGCTCGGGCATCCCGGTCGGCACACCGGCAGCGGGTTTCAACGCGGTCACCGTGGGAGAGGGCGCCGTTGCCAGCGGCGCGTCGTCCACGGCCATCGGCCAGGGGGCCAGTGCGACGGCCGCCAACGCCGTGGCGCTGGGCCAGGGCTCGGTTGCCGATCGTGCCAACACCGTCTCTGTCGGCAGCGAAGGCAACGAGCGCCAGGTCACCAATGTCGCGGCCGGCAGCGCTGCCACCGACGCGGTCAACAAGGGTCAGCTGGACCGTGGTGTCGCCACGGCCAACAGCTACACCGATGGCCAGGTGAAGGCCGTGACCGACAGCTTCGATGTGTTCAAGGGCGAAGTCGATGGCCGCCTGCGTCATATGGACCGTCGCATCGATCGTCAGGGCGCGATGAGCGCGGCGATGCTCAACATGGCCACCAGCGCCGCCGGCATCCGTACCCAGAACCGGGTCGGCGTCGGTGTCGGCTTCCAGGGCGGCGAGTCGGCGTTGTCGCTGGGTTACCAGCGTGCAATCAGCGACCGCGCCACGGTCACCTTCGGCGGAGCCTTCAGCAGCGACGACAGCTCGGTCGGCGTTGGTGCCGGCTTCGGCTGGTAAGCCACTCCATCGCGCCGGCGGCCACCCACGCCGGCGCCACACCCGCAACGAGGGCCTGGGGGGAGGTCACGGCAATCCCGGCTGGGCCGGCCGGGAGTCGTCAAGGAATGATGGCCGCAGTGTTGGTTCGATCCATGACCCAGAAGAGGAATTTCGACGTGATCAAGAAGCAGAACCTTCGCATCAACGTGCTTGCCGCCGCCGTGCTGTCGATGACCGCCGTCGGTGCCGTCCATGCCGCCGGGTTGCCGACGCAGGAACCGGCGCGCCAGGCGCGCACCGCACAGCCGGGCACCGACCGCATCATCGTCAAGTACCGCGCCGGCACGGCCGCTGCGCTGGATCGTTCGGCCAAGCTGTCCACGGTGCAGTCGGCGCTGACCCGCGCCAGCCTGTCCGGCGGCACTGCGCGCGCCAGTACCCTGGGCCCGCAGGTCGTGCGCAAGCTCGGCGTCGGCGCCGATGTGATCCGCCTGCAGGGCCGTCTGGCCCCGGCTGAACTGCAGCGCGTGCTGAAGGAGCTGAAGGCTGATCCGGCGGTGCAGTACGCCGAGGCCGACGTGAAGCTGCGCCGCAGCGAACTGCGTGCGGGCGATGTGCAGCCGGCGCTGGTGCCGAACGACCAGTACTACCAGCAGTACCAGTGGCACCTGCACAACGCGACCGGCGGCATCAACGCGCCGGCAGCCTGGGATGTTTCGCAGGGCGAGGGCGTGGTGGTGGCGGTGCTCGACACCGGCATCCTGCCGCAGCACCCGGATCTGGTCGGTAACCTGCTGGAAGGCTACGACTTCATCAGCGATGCCGAGACCTCGCGCCGCCCCACCAACGAGCGGGTACCCGGTGCGCTGGACTATGGCGACTGGGTCGAGAACGACAACGAGTGCTACACCGGTTCGCTGGCTGAAGACAGCTCCTGGCACGGCACGCACGTCGCCGGCACCGTGGCCGAGCAGACCAACAACGGTGTCGGCATGGCCGGCGTCGCGCACAAGGCCAAGGTGCTGCCGGTCCGCGTGCTCGGCAAGTGCGGTGGCTACCTTTCCGATATCGCCGATGCCATTACCTGGGCCTCCGGCGGCACCGTGGCCGGCATTCCGGCCAATGCCAACCCGGCCGAGATCATCAACATGAGCCTGGGCGGCAGCGGCAGCTGCGACGGCACCTACCAGGATGCGATCAATGGCGCGATCTCGCGCGGCACCACGGTCGTGGTGGCCGCCGGCAACGAGACGGACAACGCGTCCAATTACCGCCCTGCCAGCTGCGATGGCGTGGTGACGGTGGGAGCCACCCGTATCACCGGCGGCATCACCTACTACTCCAACTACGGCACCCGCGTCGATCTTTCCGGCCCTGGTGGTGGCGGCAGCGTGGACGGCAATCCGGGTGGCTATGTCTGGCAGGCCGGTTCCGACGCGGCCACTACGCCGGACTCGGGCAGCTATACCTACATGGGCAAGGGCGGAACCTCGATGGCCTCGCCGCACGTCGCGGCGGTGGCGGCACTGGTGCAGAGCGCGTTGATCGCCGATGGCAAGGAGCCGCTGGCTCCGGCAGCCATGCGTACCCTGCTCAAGGAAACCGCACGCCCGTTCCCGGTGGCCATCCCGTCGGCGACCCCGATCGGTACCGGCATCGTCGACGCCAAGGCCGCACTGGCCAAGGCGCTGGAGGAACCGTGCACCGAGGACTGTGGCCCGGTAGCCACGCCGCTGACCAACAAGGTCGCTGTCGGCGGCCTGTCCGGTGCGACCGGCGGCAGTGCCCTGTACAGCTTCGAAGCGGTGGCGGGCAAATCGCTGAGCGTGATCACCTACGGTGGCAGTGGCAACGTGTCGGTGTACCTGGGCCAGGGCCGCGAGCCCAGCGCGAGCGACAACGACGCCAAGTCCACGCGTGCGGGCAACGCCGAAACCGTGCGCGTCAACAAGCCGGTGGCCGGCACGTACTACGTCAAGGTGGTGGGTGAAGCCGCCTACAGCGGGGTGACCATCCTCGCCACGCAGTAATGCCATCACACTGTCGTAGATGAACTGGCGACGCCCGTCACCCCGTGGTGGCGGGCGTTGTCATTTTTCGAAAGGCGGCGCGATGGCGGCGGAAACCACGGCTTAACTGCTAAAGTCGGGCCGATCGACAGGAGAGTCACGTGAACGCGCTCGCTGCAACCACTGCCGACGACGCCGAGAGCCGCATCCTGGATGCGCTGCTGGCGCGTGGGCGGCTCAAGGAAGGAGACCTGGCCCGGGCGCGGCCGCTGCATGCCGAGGCCGGCGGCAGCCTGCTCGGCCTGCTGGTGCGCCTGGGACTGGTGTCCGAGCGGGACCAGGCGCAGGCCAGCGCGGATGTGCTGGGCCTGCCACTGCTGGAAGGCAAGCAGGTGCCCGAGACGCCGCCGCAGTCCCTCGCCGAAGGCCTGCCGCTGTCGCTGCGCTTCCTCAAGCAGTTCCACGTCTGCCCGCTGGCGCTGGATGAACACGGCGTACGGCTGTGGTTGGCCGATGCCCACGATGTCTACCCGCAGCAGGCCGTGCAGCTGGCCCTGGGCGTGCCGGTCACGCCGGTGCTGGGCATGCGGGCGGAGATCGACGATCTGGTCGAGCGCTGGTTCGGCCAGGGCCGCAGCGCCATGGGGGCGATCGTGGAAACCGCCGATGGTGAAGGCGGCGCGGTGGACGACATCGAGCATCTGCGTGACCTTGCCTCGGAAGCGCCGGTAATCCGCCTGGTCAACCTGGTGATCCAGCGCGCGGTGGAACTGCGTGCCTCGGACATCCATGTCGAACCCTTCGAAAGCCGTTTGAAGGTCCGTTACCGCGTCGATGGCGTGCTGGTGGAGGGCGAGAGCCCGCCCGCCAACCTGACCGCCGCGGTCATCAGCCGCATCAAGATCATGGCCCGGCTCAACATCGCCGAGCGCCGCCTGCCGCAGGACGGCCGCATCATGCTGCGCGTGCAGGGCAAGGAGCTGGACCTTCGCGTCAGCACGGTACCGACCGCACACGGCGAGAGCGTGGTGATGCGCCTGCTTGACCGCGAAACCGTGGTGTTCGATTTCCATCGGCTTGGCTTCACCGATGCATTCCTGCCGCAGTTCCGCAAGGTCCTGGAGCAGCCGCACGGCATCCTGCTGGTGACCGGCCCGACCGGTTCGGGCAAGACCACGACGCTGTACACCGCGTTGAGCCAGCTCAATACCGCCGACGTCAAGATCATCACGGTCGAGGACCCGGTCGAGTACCAGATCGAAGGCATCAACCAGATCCAGGCCAAGCCGCAGATCGGCCTGGACTTCGCCAATGCGCTGCGCAGCATCGTGCGCCAGGATCCGGACATCATCATGATCGGCGAAATGCGCGATCTGGAGACTGCGCGCATCGCGATCCAGTCGGCGCTGACCGGCCATCTGGTGCTGTCCACCCTGCACACCAACAATGCCGCCGGTGGCATCACCCGGCTGCTCGACATGGGTGTGGAGGACTATCTGCTGACCTCCACCATCAACGGCATCCTCGCGCAGCGTCTGGTGCGCCGTCTGGAACCGACCCACGCCGAGCGCTACCCGGCGTCACCGGAAGAGATCGATCGTTTCGAGCTGCGCCGCCTGCAGCCGGAGGGGACGATTCACCTGTACCGGCCGCGTCCCTCGGCACTGGCACCGACCGGCTACCTGGGCCGCACCACCATCATGGAATTCCTGGTGATGAACGACGCGCTGCGGCGCGCGGTGATGCGCCGCGATGGCATGGGCGAGCTGGAGCGCATCGCGCGCGAAGGCGGCATGCGCACCATGTACGAGGATGGTCTGGCCAAGGCCCTTGCCGGGCAGACGACCATCGAGGAAGTCCTGCGCGTGACGGAGGAGAGCTGATGCGCGCCGGAGCCCGGGGCTGACATGCCGAACTACCGCTACAAGGCCCTCAATCCGCATGGCGAGATCTTCGACGGGCAGATGGAAGCGGCCAGCGAGGCCGACCTGATCGCGCGCCTGCAGGACCAGGGGCATCTGCCGATGGAAACCCAGCTGGCCGATGCGGGGTCCATCGGCGGGGGCAGCTGGCGCAATCTGTTCCACCAGCGCCCGCTGCAGGGCCCGGCGTTGCTGCAGTTCACCCAGCAGCTGGCGACCCTGCTCGGTGCCGGCCAACCGCTGGATCGCGCGCTGTCGATCCTGCTGGGCCTGCCCGAGGACGAGCGCTCGCGTCGTGCGATCACCGACATCCGCGACGTGGTGCGCGGTGGTGCGCCGCTGTCGACCGCGCTGGAGCGCCAGCATGGCCTGTTCTCGCGCCTGTACGTGAACATGGTGCGTGCCGGCGAGGCCGGCGGCAGCCTGCATGAGACCCTGCAGCGGCTGGCCGATTACCTTGAGCGCGCGCGTGCGCTGCAGGGCAAGGTGATCAATGCGCTGGTCTACCCGGCCATCCTGCTGGTGGTGGTGGGCGGCGCGCTGCTGTTCCTGCTGGGTTACGTCGTGCCGCAGTTCGCGCAGATGTACGAGAGCCTGGACGTGGCGCTGCCGTGGTTCACCAATGCCGTGCTGCAGCTGGGCCTGTTCGTGCGCGACTGGTGGATCCTGCTGCTGGTGGTACCGGGCGTGCTGGCCCTGCTGTTCGAGCGCAAGCTGCGGCAGCCGGCCTTCCGCCTGGCCCTCGACGGCTGGCTGCTGCAACGGCGCAGCATCGGCCGCCTGCTCGGCGAGCTGGAAACCGCACGGCTGGCGCGCACGCTGGGGACGCTGCTGCGTAACGGTGTGCCGCTGCTGGGTGCGCTGGGCATCGCCCGCAACGTACTGGGCAACCGCGCGCTGGCAGCCGACGTGGATACCGCCACCGACGAGGTCAAGAACGGTGCAGGCCTGTCGCTGGCACTGTCGCGCGGCAAGCGCTTTCCGCGGCTTGCCCTGCAGATGATCCAGGTCGGCGAGGAATCCGGCGCGCTGGATACCATGCTGCTGAAGGCCGCGGATACCTTCGAGCAGGACAGCGCCCGGCGCATCGATCGCCTGCTGGCGGCGATGGTCCCGGCGATCACCCTGGTGCTGGCTTCGGTGGTCGGTGCGGTCATCGTCGCCGTGCTGGTCCCGCTGTACGACCTGACCAATGCCATCGGTTGACGATGGACTCTTCCGCACTTCGACCCAACGCAACCGAAAGGACCGATCATGATCGCTAACCGTCGACCCATCCGCCTGTCCTTCACCGCCGCGCGGCACCAGTCGGGCATGAGCCTGCTGGAGATCATCATCGTCATCGTGTTGATCGGCGCGGTGCTGACCCTGGTGGCCAGCCGCGTGCTGGGCGGTGCCGACCGGGGCAAGGCCAACATCGCCAAGGCGCAGGTGCAGACCGTGGCATCCAAGATCGACAACTACCAGATCGATACCGGCAAGCTGCCGGGCGCGCTCACCGATCTGGTGACCGCACCGGCCGGCGTTGGCGGTTGGCTCGGCCCGTACGCCAAGCCGGCCGACCTCAACGATCCGTGGGGGCACGCACTGGAGTACCGCGCACCCGGCGAAGGCCAGCCGTATGAGCTGATCAGCCTGGGCAAGGACGGCAAGGCCGGTGGCAGCAGCGTCGATGCCGACATCCGCTACCAGCCGTAATCCCGCATGACGTATTTCCTGCCGCGCCGGTTGCCCCGACCGCGCCTGCACGGCAGGCGTCCGGCGGGGCTGTCGCTGCTGGAGATGCTGCTGGTGATCGCGCTGATTGCGGCCATCGGCCTGATCACCGCGGCGGGACTGTCGCGTGGCTTCGCCGGCATGCAGCTGCGCAGCGCCGGCAAGGACATCGCCAACCAGCTGCGCATGGTGCGTGCACAGGCGATCGCGCGCGGCGAACCGCAGCGGTTCGTGATCGAGCCGGCACGGCATCGCTGGCAAGGGGCGAACCAGCGCCAGGGCGAGCTGCCGGCACAGCTGACGGTGCGTTTCGAAGGCGCTGCGCAGCTGGCCACTGCGCCAGGGCAGGGTGTGATCGAGTTCCATCCCGACGGCGGTTCCAGTGGCGGCCGCATCCGCCTGCAGCGTGATGCCGCCGAATGGCGCATCGACGTCGGCTGGTTGACCGGTGAAGTCCGCTCCGGCCCATGGCAGGCGCAGTGATGCGGCGGGCGCGCGGTTTCACGCTGCTGGAGGTGATCGTGGCCTTCGCTCTGCTCGGGCTGGCGCTGACCCTGCTGTTGGGCAGCCTGTCCGGCGGTGCCAGGCAGGTGCGCGAGGCCGAGCTGCGCACGCGCGCCGTCCTGCATGCGCAATCGCTGCTGGCCGCGGCGGGCGTGGATGCGCCGCTGCAGGTGGGCCAGCAGCAGGGCGACTGGGAAAACGGGCGCTATCGCTGGGAGCTGCAGGTGCAGCCCTGGACCGAGCCACGCGCCGGCAACGTCGCGGCCACGCAGTCGCCGGGTGCACCGTGGCTGGCCGAACTGCAGTTGCAGGTGCGGTGGGGCGATGGCGAACGCGAACAGCTGCGCTGGCGCAGCCTGCGCCTGCTGCCGCCGGACCTGGAGCGCGCGCGATGAAGCGGAGCGCTGCGGGATTCACTCTGGTTGAGGTGATGCTGGCGACCGTGCTGCTTGCCGGTGGCCTGGCGCTGGCGTTCGCCAGCGTGCGCTCGGCGATGGCGGTCAGCCAGCGGGGTGAACAGATCGCTGCCGAAAGCGAGCGGATGCGCGCGGTGCAGGCCCTGCTGCGGCGACAGCTGGCCGGGGCGATGCGCAGCCCGCTGGAAGTGCCAGACCCGACCCGCGAGCCGGTGTTCTTCCAGGGCGAAGAGCAACGGATGCTGTTCGTCGCTGATCTGCCAGGCTACCTCGGACGCGGCGGGCCCTATCTGCATGCGCTGCAGGTGGACGGCAAGGCCGGGCAGCAGCGTCTGCTGCTGGACCTGGTCCTGCTGCAGGAGGGCGAGCGCATCGCCGAAACGCCACCACGCCCGCCCGAGGTGCTGGTGGATGGCCTGCAGGCTGTGGAGATGCGCTATCGCGGCATCGATGCCGGCAGCGGGCAGATGACCGAGTGGCTGCCGCGCTGGGAAGACACCCGTCGCCTGCCTCTGCTGGTGGAACTGCGGATCGTGCCGGTCCGTGGTGCCGCATGGCCGCCCCTGGTGGTGGCCCCCCGCCTGGGCGGCGGTGGAGGGGGGCGTTGATGCGGTCGCGCGGGGCCGCACTGGTGCTGGTGCTGTGGTTGATCGCGCTGATGACCGCACTGGTCGGCGCGTTCGCGCTCAGCGCCCGCGTCGAGCATCTGCAGGAGCGCGTGCTCGACGACGATGCACGTGGCCAGGAGCGTGCTCGTGCGGGACTTGAGTACGCACTGATGCGGCTGTCACCGGATCCGCTGCGCGCGCCGTGGCAGGCCGATGGTCGCACCTATCGCTGGCAGTTCGACGGTGCCCGCATCGAGATCCAGGTGCTGGACGAGAACGGCAAGATCAACCTGAACCTGGCCGACGTGGCGCTGCTGACCGCATTTCTGCAGGCACTTGGCGAACCGGTGGACAACGCGCGCCAGCTGGCAGGCGCGATCGTCGACTGGCGTGACGAGGACAGCCTGCTGCAGCCCGGCGGCGGTGCCGAGGCACAGGATTACGCTGCGGCCGGGCTGCCGTATGGGCCCCGCAACAAGCGCTTCGAGACGCTCGGCGAGCTGCAGCGGGTGCTGGGCATGAACGGGCCGCTGTACCGGAAGATGCTGCCGCACCTGACCCTCTACAGCCGCCAGGCACGACCGGATCCGCGATTCGCCAGCGCTCCCGTGCTGACCGCGCTGGGCCTGGATGCCGACCTCGTGCTGGCGCAGCGGAACCCGCCGGAGCGTGACGGCGATCCGGCGGATGGATCTTCAGCGCTTGCCAGCAGCAGCGGCACCTATAGTATCGAGTCCCGTGTCATCGACGGCAGTGGACGCAGGTCGGTGTTGCAGGCAGTGGTTCGCAATGGCTCCGGGGGGATTCCCGGGCGGTCCTACACAGTGCTTCGCTGGGAGCAGGGAATGACGGCAAGATGACGGCTTGGCAGGACAGTCTGCGGCAGGTGCAGGGCCAGATCGGTCCTGGCGCCGGCCGTTTCCTGCGCTGGTGGCGGCACTCGTTGCTGGCGTGGGTGCCGGCGCGCTGGCAATGGGCGCTGGGCTGGGCCCAGGCACGGTTGCTGCTGCAGCGCGAGGGTGACCAGCTGCAGGTCTGGCGCGAAGCGGGCGAGCGCCGCGAGGCGGTGGTCACCCTGCCGTGGCCCTCGTCTCCGGCCGCACTGGATCGCGTGCTGGAGCCGCGCCTGCGCAGCCTGCCGCGATTCTGGCTGCTGCCGGTGGAACGGGTCCTGCGTCGCACCCTGCGGCTGCCGGCGGCGGCCGGCGACCGGCTGCACGCGGTGGTCGGTTATGAGATCGACCGGCAGACCCCGTTCGAGGCCAGCCAGGTCAGCTATGACGTGCGTGAACTGGGCGCGGCAGGGGAAGGCCAGCTGCAGGTCGAACTGGTGGCCTGGCCGCTGCGCCAGATGGAGGCCTGGCGTGCCAGCGTGGGCGAGTGGGGCGACGCCCTGGCCGGCGTCGACGCGATCGATGCGCAGGCTGGCACGCTGCAGGTCAACCTGTTGCCGAGCGCCCAGCGCCAGTCGCGGCCCGATCCGATGCGGCGCTGGAACCTGCTGCTGGCCCTGGCCGCGCTGGTGATGCTGGTACTGGCTGGACTGCAGCTGCTGGACAACCGCCGCGCCGCCGCCGACACACTACGTGCGGACGTCGAACGCAGCGCGCGCAGCGCCCGGGGTGTCGCCAGTGAACGCGCCCAGCTGCAGGCACTGATCGACGGCGCGGCCTTCCTGGAGTCGCAGCGCCGCCAGCATGCCGGCACGGTGGAAATCTGGAACGAGCTGACCCGCCGTCTGCCCGAAGGCACCTATCTGGAGAAGCTGGCCATCGAGAACAACGGCCTGCAGCTGATCGGGCTCAGCCGCGAAGCCTCGCAGCTGGTGCAGCTGCTGCAGGATGCTCCGCAATGGCGCAAGGTCAACCTGACCGGTGTGCTGCAGGCGGACGGCGCCGGCAGCGGCCGGGACCGCTTCACCATGACTGCCGAACTTCAGCCGTTGCCCGCGGCGGCACCGGCAACGCCGACAGCAGCGACTCCGGAGGCGGCCGATGCCAAGCGCACGCCGTGACCGCTGGCTGGCGCTGGCGCTGCTGCTGGCGGTGCTGGGCCTGGCTTACCTGTTGCTGGTGCACCCTTGGTTCACCCAGCCGCTGCGCGAGATCGATGCCGATGTCGCGGCCCTGCGCGAGCGCCAGCAGCGCGTGCAGGCGCAGCTGCAGCAGCAGCCCCAGATCGAACAGCGGCTGCGCGCCACCCGTGAAGCCTTGCAACGGCAACCCGGCTTCCTGCAGGAGGCCACTGCCGAAGCCGCGGCCGCCGCGCTCGGCGCGCGCCTGCAGGATGCGGTGGCCACTGCAAGCCCCGGCAACCGCAGCTGCACCATCAGCAACCGCACGCCGCTGACCGACAATCGCCGTGATGCCGAGTTCGTCCGTGTCGCCATGCAGGTACGCCTGCGCTGCGGCGTGGCGGAACTGGCGACCGTGCTGCACAGCCTGGAAACCGGCAGCCCGCGGTTGTTCGTGGACAACCTCAATCTCATCGCGCAGCGCTTCCAGCAGTCGCCGAACGAATCCGGGCTGGGCCTGGACGTCTCCTTCGAACTGGCCGGCTACCTGTTGCCCGGTGCCGCCAGTGGCGCTGCGGCAGTACCTCCCGCAGCGGAGCCTGCCGCGGCCGCCCCGGCCCCGGTCGAGCCGCCGCCACCGGCGGCCGCCGAGGGAGAGGAGGTCGCCGATGAAACGTGAGCCCCTCAGCCTGCGCACCGCTTTCCTGCTGGCTCTGGCCGGCTGGTCCGCGGCGGTATGGCTGGCCACCGGTTTCGGACTGGGCAGTCGCCTGCCGGCCGGCGGGGCCGACGCCGACCCCGCAGCAGCACTGCCGGTGCTGCCGGCGTTCGCTCCGGAACGGATGGCCAGTGCGGACAGCTACAGCGCCATCGCCGCGCGTCCGCTGTTCGCCGAAGACCGCAGGCCGCGCCCTTACCTGCTGGGCGGCAGTGAACCCAGCGCCAGTGCCGCATTGCGCCTGACCGGTGTGCTGCTCACGGACGACTTCGGCCTGGCCACGTTCAGTACCGAGCAGAACCGCTCGCTGCGCCTGCGCCTCAATGGTGACGCGGTCGACGGTTGGCAGCTGGTCGCGCTGCAGCCCCGCCAGGCGACGGTGATCGGCCCGGGCGGCAGCCAGGTGCTGGAACTTGCCGTGTTCAACGGGCAGGGCGGGGAGCCACCGACGGTCCTGCGCGGCAGTGCCGGTGCACCCGCACCGGGCGTGCCGGTGCCACCGCCGGTAGTGCCGCTGCCGGCGCAGGCCGCGCCGGCACAGGCGGCGACCGCACCGCAACGTGCAGCCGACGCCACACCCGCGCCGGCGTCTGCTGCCGCACCCCCGCCGCCGGCCAACAGCAACGGGCCCAGCGAAGCGCAGATGCAGGCCATCCGCGAGCGCATCCAGGCCCGCCGCCGCCAGCTGCAACAACAACAGCAACAACAGTCGCCGCCGCCTTCGGGCAATGGCGCCAACCGGTAGAGTGAGAGCATGAGCCTGCGTTTTCTTCCTTGGTCCTTCGTGCTCGCGCTGCTGGTGGGCTGCGGTACCGTCTCCAGCCCCCATGTGCAGCGCAAGGGCGCCCTGCAACCTGCGGCCAGCGCCGGCCAGGCCGCAGCGGACGTCCAGGCCGATGCGGCGGCCGACAGCCAGGGGGCACCGCAGGCGGTCATCCGCCGTGGCACCGGCACGATGATCAATCGCGAGGCCGCGCGCGCACCGTCGCCGGCATTGCATGCGGCCGGCACCGGCAGCGCCACGTTCAACTTCGAGGGCGAATCGCTGCATGCCGTGGTCAAGGCGATCCTCGGTGACATGCTGGGCCAGAACTATGTGATCGCGCCGGGGGTGCAGGGCACGGTCACGTTGGCCACGCCCAAGCCGGTCTCGCCGGCACAGGCGCTGAACCTGCTGGAGATGGTGCTGGGCTGGAACAACGCGCGCATGGTGTACAGCGGCGGGCGCTACAACATCGTTGCCGCCGACCAGGCGCTGGCCGGCACTGTCGCGCCGAGCACCGCACCGGCCTCCAGCGCGCGCGGTTTCGAGGTCCGGGTGGTGCCGCTGCAGTTCATCTCCGCCACCGAGATGAAGAAGGTGCTGGAGCCGTACGCGCGGCCCAACGCCATCGTCAACGTCGACAGCGGCCGCAACGTGATCACCCTCGGCGGCACCCGTGCCGAGCTGGAGAACTACCTGCGCACGGTCGAGATCTTCGATGTGGACTGGCTGTCGGGCATGTCGGTGGGCGTGTTCCCGATCACGTCCGGCAAGGCCGAGCAGGTTGCCAGCGACCTGGAGAAGGTGTTCGGCGAGGAAAGCAAGACGCCCAGCGCCGGCATGTTCCGCTTCCTGCCGCTGGAAAACGCCAACGCGGTCCTGGTGATCACCCCGCAGGTGCGCTACCTGGACCAGATCCAGCAATGGCTGGACCGCATCGATACGGCCGGTGGCAGTGCCCGCCTGTTCTCCCATGAGCTGCGCTACATCAAGGCGCGCGATCTTGCCGAGCGGCTCAGCGAGGCGTTCGCCAGCAGCGGCAAGCGGGGCGGCTCGAGCCCTGCATCGCTGGCCCCGGGTGCGATTCCGTCGCAGCTGGACAGCGACAGCGACCGTGGCATCGACAGCAACAACAGCAGCAGCTTCGGCTCGACCCCGGGCAGCAGTTCCAGTGGCGGTAATGGCAGCTTGAACCTGCCGCAGCGCCAGTCCGGCAACGTCAGCGTCAGCCTGGAAGTGGAAGGCGACCGGGTCGGCGTGTCGGCGGTGGAGGAAACCAATACGCTGCTGGTGCGCGCGACGCCGCAGGCCTGGCGCTCGATCCGCGAGGTGATCGAGAAGCTGGACGTGATGCCACTGCAGGTACATATCGAAGCCCAGGTGGCCGAGGTCGCTCTGGATGGCGACCTGAAGTACGGCGTGAACTGGTTCTTCGACAACGCCGTGGCCGGGCGTGCACTGACCGGAGCCTTGAGCGGTGTGACCCTGCCGGCCGCGGCGGGTGGCTCCTGGAGCAGCTTCGCCGGTGCTGCGACCGGCGGCGAAGGCCTGGGTTGGGCGTTCACCGGCCACAATGGTGCAGCGGTGGTGAGCGCGCTGGACAAGGTCACCGATGTGCGATTGCTGCAGACCCCGTCGGTGTTCGTGCGCAACAACGCCGAGGCCACGCTCAACGTGGGTGACAAGGTGCCGATCAGCACCACCACGGTGAACACCGGCGTCGGCACCAGCAGCTACAGCTCGGTGCAGTACATCGATACCGGCGTGATCCTGAAGGTGCGCCCGCGCGTGACCCGCGACGGCACGGTGTTCCTGGACATCGTGCAGGAGGTCAGCAGCGCGTCGGATGTGCCGGAGAACTGCAATCCGCAGGAGCGCAACTGCAACCCGCGCATTTCCACCAAGAAGCTGGCTACCGAGGCCGCCGTACAGAGCGGCGACACCATCATGCTGGCCGGCCTCATCACCGACTCGGCCACCGACGGCAGCAGCGGCATTCCTGGCCTGAGCCGGATTCCGGTGATCGGCGCACTGTTCGGGCAGAAGAGCCGCACCAGCCGTCGTTCGGAGGTGATCGTGCTGCTGACGCCCAGCATCGTTCGCAATGCGCAGGAAGCGCGCACGTTGACCGACGAGTACAGCGAGCGTTTCCGGGCGATGGAGCCGCTGAACCAGCCGCGCGCAAAGAAGTAGGGGGTTACGGCGGGGCGACACCCGCCGTTTCCATGAACCCCGCTTCGGCTCCGGCCTCTGCACGTGCCGGGTGCAACCCGGCCAACACCCTCCCGGTGCTACGCTGTGGCCACCGACAACCACGGAGGCGGGATGGGGGCGATCGTGTTGTTGCCGCTGTGCGTGGACGATGCGGCGCTGGACCGGTGTCTGGCCGCACTTGATGCCGGTACGGCACCGGGTACCGCGGTCTGGTTGGCCGACGATGCCCAGACCGGACCACGCGCTCAGGCGGTCGTCGAGCACTGGCTGGCGAACACGCCACTGCAGGCCGAGTACACCCGCCGCGCCCGGCCGCTGGGCGAGGTGGCCCATCTGGATGAAATGCTGCGTGCCTGCGAGGGGCTTGATGTGGCCGTGCTGGCACCGGACAGCGTACCGGCGCCGGGATGGCTGCAGCAGCTGCAGGACGCCTTCGCCCGCGATGCGGCCATTGCCACCGCCACGCCCTGGTGCAATGCAGGCGAGACCGCGGCCTGGCCCCGGCTGGGCGAGATCAATGCCGAGCCCATCGATACTGCGCTGCTGGCGCAGACCTGCGCCGCACTGCCGACCCTGCACCCGGAGCTGCCATCGGCGGTCACGCATGCGGTACTGGTGCGCGGCAATGCACGTCGCCGTGCCGGCGGACTGGACGTGGAAAGCTACGCCGGCTGGAACGCTGCGCTGGTCGATCTGAGCCTGCGCATGGCGGGCCTGGGCTGGCGCAACGTGCTGTGCGAGAACGCGTTCGTCAGCCGCGCCGGCGAAGCGGTCAGCCGCGATGGCGATCTGGAGGCGTTGGCCGCGCGGTGGCCTGGCTGGGTGCCACGCCTGGCCGACTTCCTGATGCACGATCCGCTGCACGAACTGCGCGCGGACCTGCAGCAGCGGATGCGGCAGGCGATAATGCCGCGCGAACAGGGCGATCTGTTCGTCCCGTCCGCGTCGGAGCCAACCGCTTGAATGCCGCCATTGCCGCCATCGTCGTTACCTACCAGAGCGGCAGCACCATCGATGCCTGCCTGTCGCGGCTGCGCCAGTCGCAGGATGTGGCGGAAATCCGGGTGATCGACAACGGTTCGGTGGATGGCACGCTGGATATCGTGCAGCGGCACGCCAGCCACGACCCGCGCGTGCGCTTCATCGGCAACCCGGACAATCCGGGCTTCGCCGCCGCCAACAATCAGGGCGCGGCCGATTCGCACAGCCCATGGCTGGCGTTCATCAACCCGGACCTGATGGTCGAGCCGGAAACCCTGGCCAGGCTGCGCGACCGCGCGCACGTGCTCGGTGACTGCCTGCTCGGGGTCGAGCAGGTGGATGAGCACGGTCATGCCGATGAGGCGGTGCGCCGCCGTGATCCGGATTTCCTGGCCATGCTGCGCTCGCCGGGCAGCGGCTCGAAACTGGCTATTCCGCGCGATCCGGCAAAGACGCTGCAGCCGGTGCCGGCGCTGTCCGGCGCGCTGCTGCTGATGCCGCGGACGCTGTTTGATCGTCTCGGTGGCTGGGACGCCGGTTACCGGTTGCACGCCGAGGACCTGGACCTGTGCCGGCGCGCGCGCGAGGCGGGCGCGGTGGTGGCGATCGCCAACGACCTGCAGGTCACCCATGTGCGCGGCGTGTCCAGCCGTTCGCGGCCCTTCTTCGTCGAGTGGCACAAGCACCGCGGATTGTGGCGTTACTTCCGCAGGTTCGAGGCGCCACAGCGCTCGTTGCTGGTGCAGGTGGCGGTCTGGGGGGCGATCTGGGCGCACGCGCTGCTGCTGGTGCCGAGACTGCTGCGCAGATCCCTGTAGTGTCGAGCGTGTCCGGCGGCGGCGCGCATGGGCGGGCCCCCCGGTTCACCCCGCCGGGCGCATAATCCGCCTCATGCCTATCATCCAGTCCCTGCTCGACACCGATCTGTACAAGTTCACCATGATGCAGGCGGTGCTGCACCAGCACCCCGGCGCCCAGGTGCAGTACCGGTTCAAATGCCGCACGCCCGGCATCGACCTGGCCCGCTTCATCGACCAGATCGATGAAGAGATCGACCACCTGTGCAGCCTGCGCTTCAGCGACGCCGAGCTGGATTACATGCGTGGCCTGCGCTTCGTGAAGCCCGATTTCGCCGATTTCCTCGGCCTGTTCCACCTGGACCGCAAGTACATCCAGCTGCGTGCCTCGACCCGGGTGCCCGGCGAGATCGAACTGGACATCACCGGGCCCTGGCTGCATACGATCCTGTTTGAAGTACCGCTGCTGGCCATCATCAACGAAGTCTGGTTCCGCAACACCACCACGCCCGACTTCGCCGAGGGCGAGCGCCGCCTGCAGGCCAAGGCCGCGCTGCTGCGCGACACCCCCGGCTTCGAGCAATGCCGCATCGCCGACTATGGCAGCCGCCGTCGCTACTCGCGCGACTGGCATGCGCGCCTGCTGCCGCTGCTGCGCGATGCGCTCGGCCCGCAGCTGGTCGGCACCAGCAACGTGCATTTCGCCCGGCTGTACGGCATGACCCCGCACGGCACCATGGCGCACGAGTACCTGCAGGCATTCCAGGCGCTGGGGCCACGGCTGCGCGATTCGCAGGTGGCGGCATTGGAGTCATGGGCACGCGAGTACCGCGGTGACCTGGGCATCGCGCTGTCCGACGTGGTCGGCCTGGACGCCTTCCTGCGCGACTTCGACATGTATTTCTGCAAGCTGTTCGACGGCGTGCGCCATGACTCGGGCGATCCGTTCGACTGGGGCGACCGCATGCTGGCGCATTTCCAGCAGCGCCGGGTCGATCCGCGCAGCAAGGTGCTGGTGTTCAGCGATGGGCTCGACATCGCCAAGGTGATGCGCCTGTACGACTATTTCCGCGGTCGCTGCCAGGTGGCCTTCGGCGTCGGCACCCACCTGACCAACGATCTGGGCCCGACGCCGTTGAACATCGTCATCAAGATGGTCCGCTGCAACGGCCAGCCGGTGGCCAAGCTCAGCGATTCGCCGGGCAAGAGCATGTGCGACGACCCCGGCTACCTGGCCTACCTGCGTCAGGTCTTTGAACTGCCGGACCCGGCTTAAAGGTAGTCGACCACCACCAGGTAGGCGCCCCGCAGCGGTTGCTGCTGCGGCGCTTCCACGCGGTAGCGCTCGGAGAAGGCGATGTCGCCGACGCGCATGGCGCTGGCCGACACGGCCAGCTGCTGGCCATGGCGCTTGCCATCGCGCAGCGTCGCGGCCTGGCTGTCGCCCACCGCGGTCACCGCCACCGTCGAGCCCTTGGCCGACGGCGGGCAGGCCGCCAGGCTCAGCTCGCCCTGGGACAGGGCCGTCGTGCAACCCGGCTCGGCGATGCGGCCGCTGAACCGGATGCTGCCACTGCTGGCCTGGGCCAGCGCACTGACGGACATCAGGGCCACGCACAGCAGAAGGGAAGTCCTCATGACACGTTCTCTGGTTCGGTGTGTCCTAGTTAGCGACAGCTCCGGACGGCCTTTAATAGGCAAAATCCGAATCTGCTAGGGCCATCACCAACAAAGAGTGATGCGCATCAAATAAGGCGCTGGCCGCCTGAAAACAGCCTCTTTCAGGCGCGCCCGCCACCGGGTCGAAGACGTCATCTGCTGTCGTTCCCCCACCTTTGCCGGTCCGCGCCAACTCCCCATCGGCCGCCAAGCCAAAAGTGCCTATCACGTCACATTTGGGGCGTCAATAAACCATCGTTCAGAAAAATAATGGGACTTTCATCACAGTTCTGCATATACTTGCGTCACGGATTCAGGGGTAGGTATGTCCGAATCCGGCCACAGGTGAGACGCAAGGATGGGTCTTGAAGCCCGGCAGTGCTCCTTGCTTCCTCCTCTACTTCCATCTCTTCAGTAGGGTTAGGTAAAAGCAATGCACAAGATCAACATCATCGCGGCTCTCATGCTGGCCGCTGCTCCGCTGGCCGCCAACGCTGCCGACGGCACCATCACCTTCAATGGCAAGGTGACCGACAAGACCTGCACCATCTCGACCCCGGGCGGCAAGGACTTCGCCGTTACCCTGCCGACCGTGTCCAAGAACACCCTGGCCACCGCCGGTGCCGTCGCGGGCCGCACCCCGTTCGCCATCAACCTGACCAAGTGCAGCGCCGGCAACGTCGCCACCTACTTCGAGCCGGGTTCGACCGTTGACTTCAACAGCGGCCGCCTGATCAACCAGGCTTCGGCCAACGCTGCCGGCAACGTGCAGCTGCAGCTGCTGGGCTCGAACAACCAGTTCCTGCCGGTGAAGGCCGCAGGCACCGGTCTGGCCCAGGACAACTCGCAGTGGGTGACCGTTGCCACCGACGGCACCGCCAACCTGAACTACTACGCCGAGTACTACGCCACTGCCGCCGCCACCCCGGGCGACGTCACCAGCAGCGTCAAGTACACGATCATCTACAACTGATCATCGCCGTACCCGCACTGGCCGGCGTACGCGCCGGCCAGCGCTCCGCGGCCCCTGGCCCCACACCTCGAGCGTAGTACTTCCGATGAAAGCTCTCTTTCCCCGGGCGCTGCTGCTGGCAGCGTCGACGCTGCTCTTCTGCCAGGAAGCCATGGCAGGCGTGGTGGTCAATGGCACGCGTGTGATCTATCCGGCGCAGTCGCGCGAAGTCACCGTGCAGGTCGACAACGTGGGCGACTCGCCCGCGCTGGTGCAGGCCTGGATCGACAGTGGCGACGCCAACCAGACGGCCGACACCAGTGATGCCCCGTTCGTGCTGACGCCGCCGATCAGCCGCGTCGAGCCGGGCCGCAGCCAGGCGCTGCGCCTGATCTTCTCCGGCGCGCAGCTGCCGACCGATCGCGAGTCGGTGTTCTGGCTGAACGTGCTGGACGTGCCGCCGTCGCCGGACAACGCCGAGAACGGTGAGCAGAACTACCTGCAGGTCGCGTTCCGTTCGCGCCTGAAGCTTTTCTATCGGCCGCAGGGCCTGAAGGGCGTCGCCAACGACGCACCGGCAGCCCTGCGCTGGACCCGCAGCGGTGACCGCCTGCGGGTGGAGAACCCGAGCCCCTTCCACGTGACCCTGGCCGAAGTGCATGCCGTGACCGGCAGCAGCGAAAAGGCGGTCGAGGACAAGGGAACGATGGTCGCACCGAAGCAGAACCTGGAGTTCGCCGCACCGGCGGGCACCACCGAGGTGCGCTTCATCACCATCAACGATTACGGCGGTCGGGTGGAGCACAAGGTCCGCCTCGACAGCACCGGGGGCTGAACGCGCCGCGCTGGCCAGGGCCTGCGCATCCCGCCACCGCCGCCGTGCGGCGAATTGAAGGAATGTCAGTGTGATCGGAAACAGATTGACATTGTCGATCCATCAGGCGCTTTGCCTGTTGGCTGCCGGCGTGGCCTGCCCAGGATGGGCGCTGGCTGCCCCGGCCAATCTCGGCGAACAGGCGCTGATGGCGCAGACTGGGGCGGCGACCGCGCGTGCGCCGGAGTCGGCGCAGTTCAACTCCAGCTTCCTCTCCGGCCAGGCCAAGCAGGTCGATCTGGCGGCCTTCAGCAACGGCAATCCGATGGTCGCCGGCACCTATCGCGTGGACGTCTACGTCAATGGCGCCTGGCAGGGCCGCCGCGACGTGCAGTTCAAGGCGGATGCACAGGGGCGCGTCGATGCCTGCCTGGCGCTGCCGATGCTCGAGGAAATGGGCGTGGACAGCGAGGCGGTGCTGCTGCAGCAGGATCCGTCGGTGCCGACCGATACCTCCACGTGCGTGCCGGTGCAGCAGCGCATGGCCAATGCCTATGGCGTCTATGACAGCGGCAACCTGCGTTACGACCTGAGCATCCCGCAGGTGTTCCTGCGCCGCGAAGCGCGTGGCTACGTCAACCCCGCGCTGTGGGACCGTGGCATCAACGCCGGCTTCGTCGGCTACAGCTTCAATGCCATCGACAGCGACAGCCGCGTCGATGGCGGACAGCGCAACCGCAGCGCCTATCTGGGCCTGAATGCCGGCCTGAACCTGGGTGGCTGGCAGTTCCGCCACGATTCCAACCTGACCTGGACCGAGGGCGACGGCCGCCACTGGCAGAGCATCGCCACCTACGCCCAGCGCGGCATCCCGAAGATCCGCGGCATGCTCACTGTGGGCGAGGCCTACACCACCGGCGAACTGTTCGAGTCGATCGGATACCGGGGTGCCAGCCTGGCCAGTGACGACCGCATGCTGCCCGATTCGCTGCGCGGCTACGCGCCGGTGGTGCGCGGCATCGCCGAGACCAATGCGCGGGTGGAAGTCCGGCAGAACCAGCAGCTGATCTATTCCTCCACCGTATCGCCGGGCAGCTTCGTCATCGACGATCTGTACCCGACCGGTTACGGCGGTGACCTGGAAGTGAGCGTGATCGAGGCCGATGGCCGCCGCCGCGAGTTCAAGGTGCCGTTCGGTTCGGTGCCGCAGATGCTGCGCGAAGGCGTCTCCCGCTACTCGGTGACCGCCGGCCAGGTCCGCAACGAGCTGCTGCGCGATGAACCCTGGCTGGCGCAGGGTACCTACCAGCGCGGCATCGGCAACCAGCTGACCCTGTACGGCGGCAGCGCGCTGAGCGAAGGCTACGTTTCACTGCTGTACGGCATTGGCCTGTCCACCCGGATCGGTGCGTTCGCGGCCGATGTCACCCATGCCCGTACGTCGTTCAACCACTACGGCGACCACACCGGCGCCAGCGTGCGCCTGAGCTACAGCAACATGATCGGCGAAACCGGGACCAACCTGACCCTGGCCGCCTATCGTTATTCGACCGAAGGCTACTACAGCCTGCAGGACGCCCTGTACGGACGCGACGCGGATGATCGCGGCATCGACCCGACCACCCGTGGCCGCCAGCGCAGCCAGTTCCAGCTGACCCTGAACCAGCCGCTGGGCCGCCGTGCCGGTGCGCTGTACGTCACCGGTTCGGTGCGTGACTTCTACGACCGTTCCGGCACCTCCAAGCAGTACCAGGTGGGCTACAACAACGCCTGGCGCTCGGTGAACTACGGTTTCTCGGCACTGCGCACCGAAGAAGGCATCCTCGGCCGGGCCGACACCCAGTACCTGTTCTCGATGAGCGTTCCGCTGGGCCGCGGGACCCATCCGGTGTCGTTCAGCGCCGACCTGGGCGCGCGTGACCGTGGTGGCTACGACAACAGCCGCGTGGGCATCACCGGTTCGGCCGGCGTCGACAACAACTTCAGCTACGGCGTGGCCCTGTCCGATTCCCGCGAGGGCAACACCACCGCGGTCGGCAACGCCGAGTACCGCAGCCGCTACACCGCGCTGAACGCGACCTACAGCCATTCCAGCGATTTCCGCCAGGCATCGGTGGGCGCCAACGGCAGCGTGGTCATGCATCCGGGCGGCGTCACCTTCACTCCGCAGCGTGGCGATACCATGGTGCTGGTCGAGGCGCCGGGCGCGCGCGACGCGCAGGTGACCAACGCACCGGGCCTGCGCATCGATGGTCGCGGCTACGCCGTGGTGCCGTACGTATCGCCGTACCGCCTGAACACCGTGACCCTGGATCCGCAGGGCATGGCGCATGACGTCGAGCTGGAAAGCAGCAGCCAGTCGGTTGCACCGTTTGCCGGTGCCATCAGCTACCTGCGCTTCGATACCCGCAAGGGCAACGCGCTGCTGATCCAGGTGCGCAATCCCGATGGCCGCACCCTGCCGTTTGGCGCACAGGTCAAGGACGAGCAGGGCCAGCCGGTGGGCATGGTCAGCCAGGGTGGCCGCCTGTATGTGCGCAGCGAGCAGGATCACGGCCGACTGCAGGTGGAGTGGGGCGCCGGCGCCGACCAGCGCTGCACCGTCGATTACCAGGTTCCGGCGGGCGCCGATGCGTCCAAGACCGGCTTCATCCCGCTGGAGGCAGCATGCCGATGATTCTTTCCCGTGGCCGCAAGGCGCTGGCCGCACTGGCCGTGCTGGGGGGCGTGCTGCTGGCCCAGCAGGCCAGCGCCGCATGCCGCATCCAGACCAGCGGGTTCACCGCGCAGGACGTGACCATGGACATGGGTCAGATCGTGATCCTGCCCAGCACCCCGGTTGGCGGCGTGATCAAGGAGATCAGCGTTGCGATCAACCAGCAGAACAGTGTCGCGCGCTGCGACTGGTCCGGCGGTCGCTCCATCGGCGAGTACGTCAATGCCGCACAGAAGCGCCCGGTGGCCGGCTTTTCCAACGTCTATGAAACCGACGTGGCGGGCGTGGGCATCCGCCTGTTCCGCGACTCCGGCGCCATCCAGACCTACTATCCTCACTCGATCAACTTCAACGGCAACGCGACCATCTCGCTGATCGGTGGCCAGTTCCGCATCCAGCTGATCAAGACCGCTGCGCAGACAGGTTCGGGCATCATCGCGCCCAATGGCCGTTTCACCACCTATTACTTCGATGGCGACAGTGCCAGCCGGCCGGTGCTGACCTCCACCTTCAAGGGATCGGGCACGACCGTGGTCAGCCCGACCTGCGAGGTGGACGCCGGCAGCCGCAACATCGCGGTGGACTTCGGCAGTGTCCCCAACACCTCGTTCACCGGCGTCGGTTCGCGCGCGGTCAACCGTGACTTCGACATCCGCCTGAACTGCCAGGGCAGCAATGTTGCTGCCTACCAGAGCAAGATCGGCATCCGCCTGGATGCCGACCAGGACAGCTCCAACATGCCGGGCGTGCTGAAGCTCAGCGCGGCTGCCAACAGCGCGACCCGCATCGGCATCCAGATGGTCCAGCGCGATGGCACCACCGAGCGCGAAGTGCGCTTCGGCCAGGCGATCAATGTCGGCACCACCATACCGGGCACCAGCACCATGACCCTGCCGCTGCGCGCCCGCTATGTACAGACCCAGGCCGGTACCGTCGGTGCCGGTGTCGCGAACGGACAGGCGACTTTCACCATCCAGTACGAGTAACGGCCAACGGCCGTTCCACCGCTGCGTTGCACCCCAACGTTGCCTGTTCCGCAGGCGACGTTGACTGCGTCTTGATGCCGGAAACACCAAGATCGGAGCTGCCATGAACGTATCGCAGCACGAATGTGATGCGCGTCATGAAATTCGAGTCACCCAACACAGCACCTCCGCTGCCGCAGCGTCGGCTCGGCTGAGGTCCGCTGAAAGGACCCGGCATGACAGCGCCCCATCTTGCCATCGCCGGATTGCCGCCCGAGTTCGTCGAGATGCACGGCGGTGGGCTGTACTGGGTCGTCGCGGCCGGAAGCGCGCCGGCCGACCTGGTTGGCGCAGGTGTGCTGGGTTCGGCCAGCGACGTGCAGGACGCCGTGCTGGCGACGCTGGGGCGCGGCGCCGATGCGATGCTGGCCGAGCTGCCGCCGGGGGAGGGGCCGGCGCGGTTGCGTCTGTTCCGTTCCTCGGCCGCTGCCATGCAGCGGACCCTGCGCGGTCTGGCGGTTGATCTTCCCCGCGCGGCCACCGCCGCGACCCGCCTGTGCATGGTGCAGTTTCCGCTGGCGGCGCTGGAAGGCTGGAGCGATGCCCGGCTGGCGGCATGGAACCGGCAGCTGCAAGCCTGGGCGGAGCAGGCCGGTACGGTGCTGCTGCTGCTTTGCCACGGTGAAGTGGCCACCCTGGCGCCGCGCCTGCTGGCCTTGAACCGGACCTGTTCCGGCGTCGCCCAGCTGCATCCGCACCGCGGTGCGCTGCAGCTGCTGCTGCATTACTGGGCCAACGCCCATGGCGTGGTGGCCCGCCGTGCCTTCGCGATCGAAGCGGCAGAAGGCGGGTTGCGCCGCGTGCCAGAAGAGGCGGACAGCGTGCTCTCTGCGGTCGAGGCCAGCGGCGGCGATCGTGATCTGTACCTGGCCGAGGCCGACGTGCTGGAAGGCGCTCCGCCGCTGTCGCCCGCCTGGCGGCTCCACGATGGCTGGGCGGACCTGCTGCCTTCGGCGCTGCAGGCGCGCGAGGCCACCGTGGTGCTGGCGATCCGCAGCAACGACCAGGTGGACACACTGGCACGCCTGCTGCATCGGCTGCGCCGCGAGCGCGGCGACCTGCTGAAGCTGGTGGTGCGCGAGGTGCAACCGTGCCTGCGCTACGCCGACGAGCGCCTGCTGCTGCAGTGCGGTGGCAACATGGTGGTGCCGGCGGCGACTCCGCTGCCGCGGCTGCTGACGCTGCTGGAGACGGTGCAGCGGCAGCGTTGGCAGGGGCAGCTGGCGGCCGACCCCGAACCGTTGATCCGTGCCCACCGGCCACCGGAAGTGAATGGAATCGTGGCGGCCGACCGCTTCCGGCAGATCGTCGGCGAACGCATCGATCAGGACGGCAGCGCGGTGGAAAGCGCCGTGCTGGCGCTGCAGCCGGTGGCCGGGCTGCGCGCGGAACAGACCCTGCAGCAGTTGAACATCCGCAGGCAGGGGGATGTGGCCTGCGTGTACCGCGGCCAGGTCCGCCTGTTCCTGTTCGGCTGCCGCCGCGATGCGGTCGAACAGGCGCTCTCCAACCTGTACCGGCTGCCCTGGCGCGAGCTGTTCGATGGCTACCAGCGCCTGGCCGAGTACGACATCGCAGCGATGAATGCCCGCGGCAGCGACTCCGAATCCGAGACGCTGCCCGCCCCTGCCGTTCCGTTGCCGCAACCCGCGGCCCCGGTCAACGAGGTCGCATTCAACGCCCCCATCCCGTTCCGGTTGGGAGATTCCGCATGACAACCGACCAGCAGCTGTGGACGCTGATCGCGGCCTGTGCGCTGGTGATGATTCCGTTCGGCGTGATGCTGGGCGCGCTGTGGCGCGCGGTGCGTCGCCGCGCAGCGTCATGGCTGCCCCCACGGCACCTGCGGCGGGCGGGCGTGCGGGTGCGCGATGCGCGGAGGCCGCAATGAGCGCAGAGCCGACGCCCGCATCGCCGTTCGTCTGGTCGGACCTGCGCGGCTGGAACCTGTACTTCCTGTCCAAAGTGGTGTTGGCCTGGATGGGCGCGCTGGACCTCAAGGTCCTGCCCAACCTGTTGTTCCTGGCCGCCCTGCTGGTGCCACTGCCGTGGCGATGGGCACGCATCACACGCACGGCCGTCGCCGTGCCGGTGGCCGTGGTGCTCTACTACCAGGACACCTGGTGGCCGCCCTTCCAGCGTCTTCTCGCACAGCCGGGCGTGCTCGATTTCTCCGCCGACTACTGGCTGGAGCTGGCGCAGCGCTTCATCAACTGGCAGATGGTCGCGGTGCTGGTGCTGCTGGTGGTTGCCTACCTGCTGCTGAAACCGTGGCTGCGCATCACGACGCTGAGCGTGCTGGGCATGCTGGGCATGGCGGTGGTGGCACTGCCATTGCCGGCGGGCCTGAACTGGGGAACGTCGCAGGCCACCGCAGCGACCGGCGGTGCTGACGCCGCTGCCGGCGCTGCCGGTGCACTTGCGCCGGCCAGCAACGAGACACTCAATGCCTGGCTGGCGGCCTTCTACCAACAGCAGTCGGGCCTGAAGACGGTGTTCCCGGCGCCGGCCAGCGCTGCGCCGTTCGACGTCATCATCCTCAACATCTGTTCGCTGGCATGGAGTGATCTGGACGAAGTCGGCATGCGCCAGAACACGCTGCTGGACCACATGGACCTGATCTTCGACGATTTCAACTCGGCCACCGCCTACAGCGGACCGGCGGCGATCCGCCTGCTGCGCGCCAGCTGCGGACAGACCTCGCACACCGCATTGTTCGACCCGGTGCCAGCCGAATGCCAGTTGTTCTCCAACCTGCAGCGCCTGGGTTTCCAGAGCGAGCTGGCGATGAACCACGATGGGCACTTCGACAACTTCATCGGCGAACTGAGCCAGTACGGTGGGTTGCAGGCACGGCCGATGGACATCAGCGCGTTTCCCCGGGCGCTGGTCGCGTTCGACAAGTCGCCGCTGCGCCGCGATGGTGACGTGCTGAACGCCTGGTGGAAGCAGCGCCAGGCCGAACAGGCGCAGCAGGTCGCGCTGTTCTACAACACGATCTCCCTGCACGACGGCAACCGCATCGTCGGCGCCGACGGTCGTGCCAACGCGGCGGACTACAAGGCCCGCGCGCAGATGGTGCTGGGTGACATGGCAGGCTTCGTCGAAGCGGTGGAGCGCAGTGGCCGTCGCGCCATGATCGTCGTGGTGCCCGAGCATGGCGCGGCGCTGCATGGCGACCGCATGCAGATTCCCGGCATGCGGGAGATTCCGAGCCCTTCGATCACCCATGTGCCGGTCGGCATCAAGCTGGTCGGGATGGGCACGCCGGCCAGCGGAGGGCCGCGTCATGTGCCCGAGCCCAGCAGCTATCTGGCCCTCTCCGAACTGGTGTCGCGGGTGTATGCGCTGAACGCGCAGTCGCCGCCGGGAGCGCGTGACTGGGACAGCCTGCTGCAGGGGCTGCCACGTACGCCCTCGGTGTCGGAGAACGAAGGCGCCAAGGTCATCGATTACGGTGGCAAGCCCTGGCTGCAGCTGCAGGGAAGCAAGGCCTGGAACCCCTACCCGGAGGACAAACGCTGATGGCCGACATCCTGGCCGTTGCCAGTACGCTTTCGGTGGAGGAGGACGACATCGATCTGCTGCGTCGCAGCCTGGGCATGCCCGGGTTGCCCTACGTGGACTTCTCGGCGCAGAACGAACGTGCCCGGGCACTGGCACGCTGGCCGTTGCTGGCCGAGCTGGAGCGGCAGCCATGAGCGTACTGCTGTCCCTGCAGGGCGTGCACGGCGGCACAGGCGTCACCACGGTGCTGGCCGCGTTGGGACAGGCGCTGCATGCGCAGGGCCAGCGCGTGCTGCTGGTCGAGTGCAGTCCGGATCAGATGCTGGGCCTGCATGTCGGGTTGGCCGCACGGGAGGCCGATGGCTGGGCGCGGGCGATGCTGGACGGCCGCGATTGGCGTGATGCGGCCTTCGCCTGCGCACCGGGCCTGGCAGTGCTGCCGTACGGCCGTGTCAGCGCGGCCGAAGCCCTGCAGATCGAGCAGGCGCTGAGTCTGGCACCCGACACCTGGAATGATCGCGTGCCAGTGCTGTCGGCGCAGTTCGACTGGCTGCTGTTCGACCTGCCGCAGCGGCTGCCGGCACACGCGGCGGCGGTCAACCGATATGCGCGCTGTACGCTGCCGTTGCGCCTGGCGTGCGTCGATCCGGCAAGCCACGTCTTCCTGCAGCGGCAGCACGACGATCCGCGCCGTCTGCTGGCCAACCGGTATGACCCGGCGGTTCCGGTGCAGCGCGATCTGATGCAGCTTTGGCTGCATGCGCACGCGTCGATGCTGGTGCCTCAGCCTCTGCACGAAGATGCGCGGGTGCCGGCCGCGTTGGCCAGCAAGCAGCCGCTGGGCCAGCATGCGGCCGATGCGCTGGCGGCTGCCGACGTCGCCGGCCTGGCATTGTGGTGCCTGGCCGAGGCGGCGCGGCGGCAGGATCGGGAGAACGGGCGATGAAGGGCGCACGCATCCACTATCTGCACTGGAACCGGCTGCGTGAGCGCGTGTACGCCGCATGGCCACTGTGCGCGCTGCTGTGGTCGCTGCAGGCGCTGGGCTGGGCGCTGTTGAGGCTGGAAGGACCTGCGTGGCAGGCGCTGGCGCCGCGGCTGCGGCGTGCGTTCCCGCAGTTGCAGGGTGATCGCCGCTGGCGCCCCGGAGATCCACTGCGGCTGCTGATCCAGGCCGCATGGCTGTCGCTGGTGCGCCTGGTTCCGCATACCTCGCTGCGCCGCCAGCGCCTGGCCCAGGCCCGGCGCCAGCGCATCGCCGAGCTGCGCGGAGCGGCAGGACGCGGTCGCCTGCGCTACCTGCGGGCGATGCGTGATGCACCTGCCGATGTCGGCAACAGTCGCCTCGCGGCGTGGCTCGCACAGCGCCTGGAGCACCTGCCGCCCCGCGCGCGTCAGGCGCTGACCGCGCTCACTGGTCTGGCTACGCTGGGTCTGGCGGCACTGTGCATCACCCAGCCCTTCAGCTACCTGGCGCAGTTCGTGTTCGTGCTGCTGCTATGGGTCATCGCGCTGCTGGTACGGCGCATGCCCGGCCGCTATGCGACGCTGGTACTGGTGGTGCTGTCGATCACCGTGTCCTGCCGCTATCTCTGGTGGCGCTATACCGCCACCCTGAACTGGAGCAGCACCTTCGACCTGGTCTGCGGTCTGGTGCTGCTGGTGGCCGAGACGTATTCCTGGCTGGTGCTGATGCTGGGCTACGTACAGGTTGCCTGGCCGCTGCGACGGCGTCCGGCGCCCTTGCCGGCCGACATCCGGCAGTGGCCCACGGTGGATGTGCTGATTCCCACCTACAACGAAGACCTGTCACTGGTGCGGCATACCGTCCATGCCGCCATGGGGCTGGACTGGCCGGCCGACAGACTTCGCATCCACCTTCTCGATGACGGCAAGCGCGAGGAGTTCCGTGCCTTCGCCGAGCAGACCGGCGTCAACTACATCACCCGCAGCGACAACCGGCACGCCAAGGCCGGCAACCTCAACCACGCCCTGACCCTGATCGACGGTGAGCTGGTGGCGATCTTCGACAGCGATCACCTGCCGGTGCGCTCGTTCCTGCAGATCACCTGCGGTTGGTTCCTGCGTGATCCGAAGCTGGCGCTGGTGCAGACGCCGCACCATTTCTTCTCGGCCGATCCCTTCGAGCGCAACCTGCAGGTGTTCCGCAGTGATCCCAACGAGGGCGAGCTGTTCTACGGGCTGGTGCAGGACGGCAACGACCTGTGGAATGCCGCATTCTTCTGTGGTTCCTGTGCGGTGCTGCGGCGTGAGGCCATCGATGCCATCGGCGGCTTCGCCACCGAGACCGTCACCGAGGATGCGCATACCGCCCTGCGCCTGCATCGCCAGGGCTGGAACTCGGCCTACCTTCGGATTCCGCAGGCGGCCGGCCTGGCCACCGACAGCCTGGGCGCGCATGTCAACCAGCGCATCCGCTGGGCGCGCGGCATGGTGCAGATCTTCCGCATCGACAATCCACTGCTTGGCAAGGGCCTGAGCCTGTTCCAGCGCTTCTGCTACGCCAATGCGATGCTGCACTTCCTCGCGGGCATCCCGCGGCTGGTGTTCCTCACCGCGCCGCTGGCCTTCCTCCTGCTGCATGTCTACATCATCTACGCCCCCGCGCTGGCGATCCTGCTGTTTGTCGTTCCACACATGGCCCACGCCAGCCTGACCAACGCGCGCATCCAGGGCCGGTACCGCCGCCCGTTCTGGGGCGAGGTCTATGAAACCGTGCTGGCCTGGTACATCGCGCGGCCGACCACCGTGGCCCTGTTCAGTCCCGGACGTGGCAAGTTCAATGTCACCGACAAGGGCGGCACGCAGGCGGGTGACCGCTTCGACTGGCGGGTGGCGCGCCCCTACCTGGTACTGGCGCTGCTGAACGTGCTGGGACTGTGCTTCGCCGTGTGGCGTTTTATCGAGGGGCCCGCCGATGAGCGCGGCACCGTGGTCGTGAGTTCGTTGTGGGTGCTGTACAACCTGCTGATCATCGGCGGCGCGCTGGCGGTGGCGGCGGAGGTACAGCAGGTGCGGCGCACCCACCGGGTCACCACGCGCCTGCCGATGGCGCTGCAGATACCCGATGGGCGTCGCCTGCGGGGCGTGCTGCAGGACTATTCCAACGATGGCGTCGGCCTGGAGTTGGGACTGGATCCGCAACTGGCCGAAGGCACGCGCGTACACCTGCTGCTCGGGCGTGGCCGGCGCGAGTTCGCCTTCCCGGCTCGGGTACAGCGCAGCGTCGGCCATCGCCTTGGCCTGCTGCTGCAGTTCGACAACGAGCGCCAGCGCGTGGAGTTCGCCCAATGCACATTCGCCCGCGCCGATGCGTGGCTGGACTGGCATGCCGGTTACCAGCCCAAGAGCCTGCCACGCAGCCTGTGGAGCGTGCTGGTGCTGGGCTGGAAAGGCTATCGGCGGATGGGCGACTTCACGCCGTTCGATCTCGACCGCCCCGTGCACTGGAGCGGTCGCCTGCTGCGCTGGCTGGCCAGTTTCGCACCACAACGTCCGCTTCCCTCCCACCCGGCTGACCCAGCCGCTGACCCAGGGCTTCGTCCATGAGCATCCCGACCTCTCTGCGCTGGCTGCTGCTGCCGTTGCTGGTACTGCCAGTGGTGTCCGGCAATGGCGCTCCAGCACCCGTGCCGGCGCCTGCCA
The DNA here is from genome assembly GCF_029835135.1 of Stenotrophomonas sp. GD04145. Classification (NCBI taxonomy): domain Bacteria; kingdom Pseudomonadati; phylum Pseudomonadota; class Gammaproteobacteria; order Lysobacterales; family Lysobacteraceae; genus Stenotrophomonas; species Stenotrophomonas sp. GD04145. The sequence continues at coordinate 42,416 of NZ_JAODZG010000022.1, forward strand.
CCGGTTCAACGCCGGATGCCCCGGCCGCGCAGGTTGCGGTACCGACCCCGACCACAGCAGCATCGGTGCCCGCGCCGCGCGGCGAACCGGCCTTGCCCGATACCTGGGCCGGCAGCGCTTGGCCCTGGCAACGGCACAGCACCTTCGCACAGCTTGGCCGCCGCCAGGACACGCTGCTGTCCGGCGTCCGCAACAGCACCACGTTCGAATTCCAGGTGCGCCGCGATCGCCTCGCGCGCGAAGCGGAACTGGATCTGAGCTTCACACCCTCGCCGTCGCTGTTGCCGACGCTGTCGCACCTGCGGGTCTATCTGAACGACGCGATGATGGGCGTGGTACCGATCAGCAACGACCAGCTGGGACGCCCCGTGCAGGCCAAGCTGCCGCTGGATGCGCGCCTGATCGCTGATTTCAATCAGGTCCGCCTGGAATTCGTCGGCCATTACACCGACATCTGCGAAGAACCCACGCACAGCTCGCTGTGGGTCAACCTCTCCAGCAACAGCACGTTGAGGCTGGGCGGCCAGCCGCTGGACATGCAGGATGATCTGGCCAATTTCCCGCTGCCCTTCTTCGATCCGCGCGACACCGCGCGGCTGGAACTGCCGGTGGTGTTTGCAGCGGCGCCCACGCTGGCGCAGCAGCGGGCTGCGGCGGTCATGGCGTCCTATTTCGGCAGCCTGGCGGGATGGTGGCGGCAGGCCCGTTTCCCGGTGAGCTTCGGCACCCTGCCCGAGCAGGGCCACGCGGTCGTGCTGGCGGTGAATGGCCGCTTCCCGCCGGTGATCGCCAACCACGCGCCTGTGCAGGGGCCGGTGATCGAGCTGATGGCCCTGCCCGAGGATCCGCAGCGCAAGCTGCTGCTGGTGCTGGGCCGCAACGACGATGACCTGCAGAAGGCCGTTTCGGCGATGGCGGCCGGCAATGTCCTGTTCCGCGGCCGCCAGGTCGCGATCGACGAAATGAAGCCGTTGGCGCCACGCAGGCCGTACGACGCGCCGAACTGGGTGCGTACCGATCGCGCGGTGCGCCTGGCCGAGCTGCTGGACTATCCGCAGCAGCTGCATGCCAACGGGGTATCGCCGCAGCCGATCACGGTCAATCTCAACCTGCCACCGGACCTGTTCATCTGGCGCAACCAGGGCATTCCACTGAACCTGCGTTACCGCTACACGCCGCCGTTTGGCAGTGATGAGTCGCGGCTGGGCGTGGCGATCAACGACCAGTTCATTTCAAGCTTCCCGCTGGTGCGCCGCACCGGCAAGCAGGGTGTGGCGGAAATCCGCCTGCCTGTGCTCGCTGGCGATGCCGGCGCCGACGATGGCCGCCTGTTGATTCCGGCGCTGAAGCTGGGTGACCGCAACCAGCTGCGGTTCGACTTCAACTTTGCCAGCGTGATGGGCAGTGCCCAGCGCGACCACTGCCAGACCGTGCTGCCGCCCAACCTGCAGGCGGCCATCGAGGAGGATTCGACCATCGACTTCTCCGGCTTCCATCACTACATGGGGTTGCCGGACCTGTCCGCGTTCGCGCTCAGCGGCTTCCCGTTCACACGCATGGCGGACCTGTCTGAAACCGTGGTGCTGGTGCCGCCGTCCGCCAGCGAGGCCCAGGTCAGCCTGCTGCTCAACCTGATCGGAGGCCTGGGCGTGCAGAGTGGGTACCCGGCCTACGGGTTGCGCCTGTCCGCGGACTGGAAACAGGCCAGTGCGCTGGATGCGGACCTGCTGGTCCTGGGCGCGTTGCCGGATGAGCTGCGCGGCAGCCAGCAGCTGTCACTGCTGATCGACGATCAACGCACGCGCCTGCTCAATGGCCAGTGGTCATCGCCGGAGCTGGCGGTGCAGCAGGCCCGTCGCGGCAGCCGCGCGGGCGATCCTGCGGTCACCCGCGTGGCGGTCACCGCACAGGCGCCCTTCGCGGCCATCGTCGGCCTGCAGTCGCCCCGCCATGCACAACGCAGCATCGTCTCGCTGGCGGCCAGCCATCCGGCCGACTATCAGCTGCTCGATGATGCACTCAGCGACACCGGCAAGCGCGAAGCCATTGCGGGATCGGTGGCGATCCTGCGCAGTTCCGGCATCAACAGCCAGTTCGTGGGCGAACACTACTACGTGGGCGCGCTGCCGTGGTGGCTGCTGCTGTGGTATCACCTGGCCGATCATCCGGCATTGCTGGCCGTGCTGGCCACGCTGGTGGTGCTGATGGTCGCCTTCCTGCTCTGGCGTGCACTGCGCTGGGTCGCCGCGCGGCGCCTGGATGCGGGCAAGGAATGAGCCGGACCTCGCCGCCGCTGCTGATGGCGTCCCGGCTGGTGCTGCTGGGTCTGGCCGGGACCGGCGCATGCGCGGCACAGGCGCTGCCGCAAATGCCCGGCGGCACTGCGGCCGAGCAGCGGCAGTGGTTGTTGCAGCAGGTACGCATCGGCGAGGCGACCGGGCGCCAGAGTCTGATCGAAGATGCGTTGGCCCGGCTGCGCATGCTGGCACCGGATGATCGTGGCACCCTGCTGGCGATCCTGGAGGTGCAGTTGTCGCAGCAGAAGGTGGAGGATGCGACCGCGACGCTGCAACGATTGCGGCAGGTCGGTGCGGGCAGTCGCGAACTCGCTGCGGGTGATCGCCTCTGGCAGGCCTACCAGGGCGATCTGCAGCAGGAGCTGCAGCAGGCACGTCTGTTCGCAGCCGGTGGCCGCAGTGCCGATGCGCTGGCGATCTACCGCCGCCTGTTCAATGACGCGCCTCCGGGGTTGCAGCTGGGGCTGGAGTACTGGCGTCTGCGTGGCGCGCAGGCGGATGGCCGCGCGCTGGCGATCCGGGAGCTGACCGCATTGGACCAGGCGTATCCAGGCAACACCGGGCTGCTGCAGACGCTGTCGCAGCTGCTGTTCGCGGCCGGTCGCGACGATGAAGCGCTCGACGCGCTGCGGCGCATGGGCCGCAACCCCGACGCCCGCGGGCTGGCTGCCGATGCCGAGTGGGCGTACCTGCAGGACCAGCCCGCCGATGAGCGCGGCGTGCGTCGCCTGCAGGAGTTCATCACCCGCAATCCCACCTTCAATGACATCGCCCTGGTGCGCGAGCGCTATGCCGAGCAGCACAGGCAGGTCAGTGATCCGGCCTGGCGGGCGGGTCTGCGTGGCCAGCAACTGCTTGAACGCGGGCGCGATGCCGAGGCCGAACGTGCCTTCCAGCAGGCGTTGCGGGCCTATCCGCGCGAAGCCGCCTTCCTGGGCGGATTGGGCATGGCGCAGATGCGACAGGGCCGTCGCGCGTCGGCGATCAGCCTGTTCGAACGCGCGATCCAGGCCACGCCCGTCGGCGAGAGCAGCGACAAATGGCGCGACCTCATTGCCAGTACGCGCTACTGGCTGCTGCTGGACCAGGCCGATGCCGCACTCGGTGCCGGTCGGCTGGACGAGGCGGATGCGTTGTACGCGCAGGCGCGGCGGCAGCAGCCACGCGAGGTCAACGCACGGCTGGGGCAGGTGGATGTTGCCGTGGCCCGTGGCGACGACGCCTCGGCCGAACGCCAGCTGCAGGCCGCGAGGCGGATGGCGCCGAACGATGCCAACGTGATCCGCAGGTTGGTGCAGCTGTATGGGAGGACCGATCCGCAGCGTCTGGAGACCTTCATCGATGCGTTGCCGGCCGCGCAGCGCCGGTTGTACGCCGAGGATCTGCGTCAGCTGCGGATCAGTCGCCTGCGCGAACGACGTGAGCAGGCCCTGGCGGCCGGCGATGCGGAGGCCGCCCTTGCGCTCGGGCATGAGCTGCGCGTGGAGCTGCGCGCCGATGCGTGGCTCGCCCGTGCCCTGGCCGTTGAGCTGCAGGCCGCGGGTCGGCCTGCCGAGGCCGATGCGGTGGTCGCGGACATGGTGGCGCGCAATGACAGCGCTGAAGCACGCTACGCGCAGGCGTTGTATCTGTCCGGCACCGATCGCCTGCCGCAGGCACTGGCAGTGCTGGACGCGGTGCCGCTGGCGGAATGGGATGACGATATCCGCGCACTGTCCGCACGGCTGCGCCGGCAGCAGCTCATCGATCATCTCTGGTCGCTGCGTGCGCAGGGACGCGAGCCGGAAGCCATCGCCCTGCTGCAACAGCAACCGGCCAGTGCCGAGAACAACCTGCTGCTGGCCGACTGGGCGCGCCTGCGCGGCGACCACCCGCAGGCCCTGCAGTATTACCAGCAGGTACTGGCGGAGCAGCCGGACAACGTCGATGCACAGCTTGGCCAGGTGCAGGCCTGGATCGGTGCCGGTGATCTGGACATCGCGCGGCGGCAGATGCGGCTGTCGCCCCCGGTGGTCGCCGAAGATGCGCTCGGCCAGCAGCGCCAGCTGGCCGGCATCTGGACCGACCTGCACGAGGACGCCAAGGCATTGGCGATCCTGCGCGCGCTGCTGGCCCGCAGGGACGGTCCGGATCCACAGTCCTGGCGCGACGCAGCGCGACTGGTGCGCCGCGAGGATCCGCAGCAGGCGCTGGACATGTACGCGCAGGCGATGGCCGACAACGGCCTGCTGGCCGCAACGCAGGCACAGCCGCGCGACAACCGCGCGCTGACCCTGGCCAGCCGCGAGACCGCGGGGGACGACTGGCTGCGGCGCAGCCTGCGCAGCGACGTGGAAACGCTGTACCAGCAGGAAAATCCCACGCTGACGGTGATGCAGGATACCGGTCGTCGCAGCGACGGAACGCCCGGCATTTCCCGCCTCGGGCGCGACACCCGCATCGCGCATCTGGATGCGCCGTTTGCAGGCGGGCTCGGCTGGGCGCGCATCGAACAGGTGCACTTCGACGCAGGGCGGTTCCGCACCGGCGCCGACGGCACTTACGACGAGGATTTCGGCAGCTGCGACCTGTCGCTGCTGCGTGCCGACGGCTCCCGGCTGCAGGCCCCGGGATGTACCCGCTTCGTGCATCAGCGGCGCAGTTCCGGCGCAGGGTTCGCGGCCGGCTGGCGCACGCTGGACGATCGCTGGAATGTCGACCTTGGCCATACGCCGTCCCACTATGTGATCGGCAACTGGCTGGGAGGCATCACCGCCAATGGCGATCTGGGCCGTCTCGGCTGGGGGGCGACGCTGTCGCGGCGGCCGATGACCAACTCCCTGCTGTCACAGGCCGGTGCCTACGATCCTCGCAGCGGCATTGCCTGGGGTGGGGTGACCGCCAATGGCATCACCTTCAGCCTGGGCTTCGATGAGGGCGGACGCAATGGCGTCTGGTCGAACTGGAGCTGGCACCGGTTGACCGGTCACAACGTCGCGGACAACACGCGTGCGCGTGCGATGGTCGGCTGGTACCACAAGCTGATCCAGCGTACGGACATGCGCCTGGACGTCGGCACCACGGCCATGTACTGGCGTTACCAGAAGGATCTGGGCGGCTACTCGCTGGGCCAGGGCGGCTACTACAGCCCGCAGCGCTATGCCTCGTTGAGCCTGCCGGCCAGCTTTGCCTGGCGCAATGATCTGTGGTCGCTGCGGGTGGATGGGTCGGTCAGTGTTTCCAGCGCGCGTACGGCGTCGATCAGCCGCTTCCCGGACCAGGCGCTGATCGAGCGCGTGGTGGCACAGCTGGAGCCGCAGTACGGTGCTCTCGCGCTGGACGAGGCTGGCCTGTACACCGGCGACAGCCGCAGCACCGGCACCGGCTATCGGCTCTACGCGGCCGTGGAGCGGCGGCTGGGCGATCACATCGTCCTGGGTGCGGCGGGAACCCTGCAGCGCAGCCGTGACTTCTCGCCGAACACATTCCAGCTCTATCTGCGCTATACCTTCAAGCCCTGGCAGGGCAACCTGCCGCTGCCCGTGTCGCCACTGGTGCCCTATGGCGAGTTCCGCTGACCCGCAACGCCGCCGACTGCTGCAGGCGACGGCCGCCTTGCCGTTGCTGGCCATGGGCGCAGGGCGTGCGCTCGCAGCGCCGCGCTGGCCGGCCTGGCAGGTGCTGCTGGACAGCAGCCTCAGCAACGACGGACGCATGATCGATCGCAGCCAGGACGACCAGCGCAGTACGTCGGAAGGGCAGTCGTATGCGTTGTTCTTCGCGCTGGTCGACAACGATCAGGCGCTGTTTGATCGCGTTCTGGGCTGGACCCAGGACAACCTGGCCGGGGGCGATATGCGGCAGCGGTTGCCGGCCTGGCTGTGGGGCCGCGATGACAAGGGCGGCTGGCGCGCACTGGACGACAATCCGGCGTCCGATTCCGATCTTTGGCTGGCCTACGCCCTGCTCGAAGCGGGGCGGCTCTGGCACCGTCCTGCGTTGCAGGCCATCGCCGGGGGCATGCTGGGGCAGGTGCGGGAAAGGGAAGTCGTGCAGTTGCCCGGTCTCGGCCCGATGCTGCTGCCGGGACCGCAGGGATTCGTCGAAGGCGATGCGACCCGGGTCAATCCCAGCTATCTGCCGCTGCCGCTGCTGCGGCGCTTTGCCGCGGCCGATCGCAGTGGGCCCTGGGCGGAACTGGCGGACAACGCGACCACGCTGCTGGAGCAGACCAGCCCGCATGGCTATGCACCGGACTGGGCGGCGTGGCAGCAGGGGCGCTTCGTGGTCGATCCGGTGAACGGAGCGGTGGGCGGCTACGATGCGATCCGCTGCTACACGTGGGCAGGCATGACGGCCCCGCGCGATCCGTTGTTCCGGCGGCAGCTGGCGGCGTTGTCCGGTCCGCTGCAGCGCCTGCGCAGCGGTGCGGCACTCTGGGAAAAGGTCGATACCCGCAGCGGGCAGGGGCAGGGCGAAGGCAACTATGGTTTCCGCGCGGCTGTACTGCCCTGTGTGCTGGCACAGCGCGAGCAGGGGCTGGCGAAGTCGCTGCTGGCCAGCCTGCCCAGCCCGGAACAGCAGCGTGCCGAGGCACCGGCCTACTATTCGCAGATGCTGGCCCTGTTCGGCCGGGGCTGGGCCGAGGGCCGCTGGCGTTTCGGCGTGGATGGCCAGCTGCGACCGGCATGGCGATGAGTACACCACCAGCCCGCCGTGACAGCGGGCCCCTGCCCTGATTACTCCAGCGCGAAGCGCAGCACGAACAGCACGGCCACCAGCCACACCGCCGGATGCACCTCGCGCCAGCGGCCAGTGCCGGCCTTCAGCGCGGCGTAGGCGATGAAGCCGAAAGCCAGTCCATTGGCGATGGAGTAGGTGAACGGCATCGCCAGCGCGCACAGGGCCGCCGGCACCGATTCGGTGAGGTCGCTCCAGTCCACTTCCACCAGCTCGCGCAGCATCAACCCGGCAACGAACAGCAGGGCCGGTGCGGTGGCGTAGCTTGGCACCATCGAGGCCAGCGGCGAGAACAGCAGGGCGGCCAGGAACAGCGCGGCGACCACCAGGGCGGTGAGGCCGGTACGGCCGCCCACCTGCACGCCCGAGGCGCTTTCGGCGAATGCCGTGGTGCTGCTGGTGCCCAGCATGGAGCCGGCGACGATTGCCGTGCTGTCGGCCAGCAGTGCACGGCCGAAACGCTTCTGCGCACCTGGCAGCTTCAGCAGGCCGGCGCGGCCGACCACGCCGTACAGCGTGCCGGTGGCATCGAACACCTCCACCAGCACGAACACCAGCACCACCTGCAGCAGTACCGCGATGGGGGCACCGCCGTCGTGGTGCAGCAGGCCCGGCAGGTCCAGCTGCAGGAAGGTCGGCGCCAGGCTTGGCGGCAGGGACACCAGTCCCTGGTACTGCACGTCGCCCAGCGCCCAGCCGGCCCCAGTGACCGCCAGGATGCCGATCAGGATCGCACCACGGATGCGGCGCGCCTCCAGCACGGCGATCAGCAGGAAGCCGGCCAGTGCCAGCAGCGGTGGGGCGGTGTTGAGCGGGCCCAGCGCCACCAGCGTGTCCTCGTTGCCGATGATCACCCCGGACTTCTGCAGGGCGATGATGGCCAGGAACAGGCCGATGCCGGCGACGATGGCTGAGCGCAGTGACGAAGGAATGCCGGATACCAGCCAGGCACGCACGCCGGTCAGCGACAGCACCAGGAACACCAGGCCGGAGATGAACACTGCCGCCAGCGCCTGCTGCCAGGGCAGGCCGGCGGCGCCGACCACGGTGAAGGCAAAGAACGCGTTCAGGCCCATGCCCGGAGCCATGCCGACCGGGAAATTGGCTGCCAGCGCCATCACCGTGGAGCCCAGCGCGGCCGCCAGGCAGGTGGCGACAAATACCGCGCCCGCATCCATGCCGGTGGTGCCGAGGATTTCGGGGTTGACGAAGACGATGTAGGACATCGTCAGGAAGGTGGTGACACCGGCCAGCAGCTCGGTGCGCACGGTGGTGCCGTGCTGCTGCAGCTGGAACAGGCGTTCGAACAGGGACATGGGGCTTCTCGTGAAGGTGTCTCCCAGCAAGCGGGCGACCCACAGAAGGAGAAAGGCCGCGCGAGCGCGGCCTTTCCTGTTGCGTTACTTCAGTGCCTTGAAGCGCAGGCGCTTCGGCGCAGCGTCATCGCCCATGCGGCGCTTCTTGTCTTCCTCGTACTCGCGGTAGTTGCCCTGGAAGAACTCCACGTGCGAGTCGCCTTCGAAAGCGATGATGTGCGTGGCGATGCGGTCCAGGAACCAGCGGTCGTGCGAGATCACGAAGGTGTTGCCCGGGAACTCCAGCAGCGCGTCTTCCAGCGCACGCAGCGTTTCGATGTCCAGGTCGTTGGACGGTTCGTCGAGCAGCAGCACGTTGCCACCCTGCAGCAGGGTCTTGGCCATGTGCAGGCGGCCACGCTCACCACCGGACAGCGAGCCGACCATCTTCTGCTGGTCCTGGCCCTTGAAGTTGAAGCGGCCGATGTAGGCGCGCGACTGGATCTCGATGCCGTTGATGTTGAGGATGTCCAGGCCACCGGCGATTTCCTGGAAGACGTTGTGGTTGCCTTCCAGCTTGTCGCGGCTCTGGTCCACGTAGGACAGCTGCACGGTCGGGCCGATCACGATCTCGCCCGAATCCGGCTTCTCCTGGCCGGTGATCATCTTGAACAGCGTCGACTTGCCGGCGCCGTTCGGGCCGATGATGCCGACGATCGCGCCCGGCGGAATCAGCATCGACAGGTTGTCGATCAGCAGGCGGTCGCCGAACTTCTTGGACACATTCTTGAACTCCATCACCATGTTGCCCAGGCGCTCGCCCGGCGGGATGAAGATTTCGTTGGTCTCGTTGCGCTTCTGGTAATCCTGCGACTGCAGCTCTTCCAGGCGGGCCAGACGGGCCTTGCCCTTGGAACGGCCGCCCTTGGCGTTCTGGCGCGACCACTCCAGCTCCTTCTGGATCGCCTTCTGGCGGGCCTTTTCCTGGTTTTCTTCCTGCTTCAGGCGCTCATCCTTCTGCACCAGCCATTCGGTGTAGTTGCCCTTCCACGGAATGCCGCGGCCGCGGTCCAGTTCCAGGATCCACTCGGCGGCGTTGTCCAGGAAGTAGCGATCGTGGGTAACGGCCACCACGGTGCCGGTGTAGCGCGCCAGGAACTGTTCCAGCCATTCCACCGACTCGGCGTCGAGGTGGTTGGTCGGTTCGTCCAGCAGCAGCATGTCCGGCTTCTGCAGCAGCAGGCGGCACAGCGCGACGCGGCGCTTTTCACCGCCGGACAGGTTGGCGATCTTGGCATCCCACGGCGGCAGGCGCAGCGCATCGGCAGCCACGTCCAGCTGGTTTTCCAGGGTGTGCGCGTCGCCGGCGGCCAGGATCGCCTCCAGGCGCTCCTGTTCCTTGGCCAGCGCGTCGAAGTCGGCGCCTTCCTCGGCGTAGGCGGCGTACACCGCCTCCAGCGCAGCCTGGGCCTGCAGCACTTCGCCCACGCCTTCCTCGACCGACTCGCGCACGGTCTTGTTCGGGTCCAGTTCCGGTTCCTGCGCCAGGTAGCCGACCTTGATGCCCGGCTGCGGGCGTGCCTCGCCCTCGAAATCGGTATCCACGCCGGCCATGATCTTCAGCACGGTCGACTTGCCGGCGCCGTTCAGGCCCAGCAGGCCGATCTTCGCGCCCGGGAAGAAGGACAGCGAGATGTCCTTGATGATCTGCCGCTTGGGCGGGACCACCTTGGACACGCGGTTCATGGTGTAGATGTATTGCGAGGACATGAGGTCTCCGTAGGCGCGACCCTGCGCCCGACCGTCACGGGAGGTTTCCCGGTGCGGCAGCGGGCACAGACTTGAATGGAATACCGCCAATTATAGCCGGAACCGGTTACCCGCCGCGCCACGGGGAGCCGGCCGGGCTGGCCGCGGCCTGAATCGCCGTCACAGTCCTGAAGCGGGAAGCGTTTCCAGCCGGAAACGGTTCAGATCCGGTGCGCAATATGGGGTCACCACCCACCAAGCAGAGGTCTGACATGCGCATCAATCGAGCTAATGGCCGGAGCCGTGGCCTCTGTGCTTGCGCTCGGCGCGGTTGCCCCGGCATTTGCCGACGACGACCATCGCGGACGCGGCCACGACCGCCGCGAATGGCGGGAGGATCGCCGCGAGTGGCGACAGGACCGGCGTGACTGGGAGCGCGACCGCCGCGAGGCCCGGCGCGATTACCGTCACGACCGTCGCGAGTGGCACCGTGACCATGACCGCTACTACCGCCCGGCACCGCCGCCGCGTGTGGTCTACCGCCCTGCCTACGGCCCCGGCTATGGCTGGAAGGTGGGGCACCGCTACCGCGACTACTATCGCGGCCCGATCTACGTGGTGAACGACTATCCGCGCTACCACCTGCGCCGTCCGCCGCATGGCCACCACTGGATCCGCGATGACCGCGGCAACATGCTGCTGGTGGCCATCGCCACCGGCGTGATCGCCCAGTACGTGCTCAGCAGCCGCTGAGGATCGCGGTCGGGGTCAGATCCCTTCCCAACGGAAAGGGATCTGACCCCGCAACTTCACTCGAAACCATACGGGGCCGGATTCCTTCGAGGGATCCGGCCCCGTCCGTTTCGGCCCCAGCCGGCCGGTGCGGGGCTACAATCAGGGGCTGAGCCGTACACCCCCTTTCCCTGCCTGCTGGAGTACCCGATGTTCCCGCGTGACGTCCGCATCGAATCCTACGATCCCGAACTGGCCAAGGCCATCGCCGCTGAGACCCAGCGCCAGGAAGACCATGTCGAGCTGATCGCCAGCGAGAACTACACCAGCCCGGCAGTGATGGAAGCGCAGGGCAGCCAGCTGACCAACAAGTACGCCGAAGGCTATCCGGGCAAGCGCTACTACGGTGGTTGCGAATACGTGGACATCGCCGAGCAGCTGGCGATCGACCGCCTCAAGCAGCTGTTCGGCGCCGACTATGCCAACGTGCAGCCACACAGCGGCTCGCAGGCCAACCAGGCCGTGTACTTCGCGCTGCTGCAGCCGGGCGACACCATCCTCGGCATGAGCCTGGCCCACGGCGGCCACCTCACCCATGGCGCCAAGGTGAACGCCTCGGGCAAGCTGTTCAACGCCGTGCAGTACGGCGTGAACGACCAGGGCCTGATCGACTACGACGAAGTCGAGCGCCTGGCCCTGGAGCACAAGCCGAAGATGGTCGTGGCCGGCTTCTCGGCCTACTCGCAGGTGATCGACTGGGCGCGCTTCCGCGCCATCGCCGACAAGGTCGGCGCCTACCTGTTCGTCGACATGGCCCACGTCGCCGGTCTGGTCGCCGCCGGCGTCTATCCGAGCCCGCTGGACCACGCCCACGTCGTCACCTCCACCACCCACAAGACCCTGCGCGGCCCGCGCGGCGGCATCATCGTCGCCAAGGGTGCCGATGAGGACCTGGTCAAGAAGCTGCAGTCGATCGTGTTCCCGGGTATCCAGGGCGGTCCGCTGATGCACGTCATCGCCGGCAAGGCGGTGGCCTTCAAGGAAGCGCTGGAACCGGCCTTCAAGACCTATCAGCAGCAGGTGGTGAAGAACGCCCAGGCGATGGCCAGCACGCTCATCGCGCGCGGCTACAAGATCGTCTCCGGCGGCACCCAGAACCACCTGATGCTGGTGGACATGATCGGCAAGGACGTGTCCGGCAAGGACGCGGAAGCGGCACTGGGCAAGGCGCACATCACCGTCAACAAGAACTCGGTGCCGAACGACCCGCGTTCGCCGTTCGTGACCTCGGGCCTGCGCCTGGGTACGCCGGCGGTGACCACCCGTGGCTACACCGAGCAGGACTGCGTGGATCTGGCCAACTGGATCGCCGATGTCCTCGATGCGCCGAACGATGACGCCGTGATCGCCCGCGTGCGCGATGCCGTCAGCGCGCAGTGCCGCAAGTACCCGGTCTACGGTTGATCGGCTGATGGGGTCGGATCCCGTCCCGCAGGGGAAGGGCTCCGACCCCGGCCCAGGGAGAGCAACGCACATGGATGAGCGTATGGATGAACGTCTGCACAAGCGCCTGCACCTTGTGCAGGCCCTGCTGTTCGGGCTGCCAGGCGTGCTGCTGGGAGGCACCGTGGCCTTGGTGGGCGTGTACTCCGGCCTGATGCAGGAAACCCGCCTGCCGAGCCGGCTGCTGCTGGTGTGCTGGGGCACCGCCGGGGCGCTGGGCATTGTTGCCTGGTTGTACATCGGCGCCGGTTTCCTGCTGCAGGGCCGGTCTGGCCTGCAGGCAGTGGGCCGGGTGTGGTGGGCGTTGCTGGCGCTGGGCGCGCTGGCAGCAGTGCCCGCCGTCGTGCTCGGGCTGGTGGTCGGCCTGACCGAACGCATGGAGGGCTTCAGCCTGTTGCTGTTCGGCCCGCCGCTGTTGCTGCCCGCGGCGCATCTGGCCTGGCTGCGCTGGCGGCCTGCTCACCTTCCGGGCGCCTGACTTTTCAGGCAAGTCGCATGGTGGTGTAGGGATGGCATGTCCAGCCTCACGCATCAGGGTGTTTCTGAGTATCTGGGTGCATCTGGGACGGCTGCAGGGTTGCCCTTGACGAGGGACCGTACAGCACATGAAATTTGCCGGAAAGCCCCTTCTCAGGTACCTTTGCGACGCTGCCATGACCATGGCGTAGGTTGTCCCCTGAGCCAGGCGTTCCATGTATTGCCCCTTCTGCCAACATGCCGATACCCGGGTCATCGACTCGCGCGTCTCTGAAGACGGCGCGACGATCCGCCGTCGGCGTGAGTGCGAGGCCTGCAACGAGCGCTTCAGCACCCTGGAAACCGTCGAACTGAAGCTGCCGGCCATCGTCAAGAGCGATGGCACCCGCGAGGCCTTCGACCAGCGCAAGGTACGCGCCGGCTTTGATCGCGCGCTGCAGAAGCGTGCCGTGCCGGAAGACAAGATCGAAGCGGCGGTGCGTGCGGTGGTCCATCAGTTGCGCCTCAGTGGCGAGCGTGAAGTGCCTTCGATCAAGGTGGGCGAGTTCGTGATGAACGAGCTGCGCAAGCTCGATCACGTGGGGTACGTGCGATTCGCTTCGGTCTACCGCAGCTTCGAGGATGTGGCCGATTTCCGCGAGGAAATCGAAAAACTCGAACGCGAGCTGCCGGCCAGCACCGAACAGCTGCAGCTGTTGGGCGATGTGATCGCGCTGGCCAAGAAGAAGAAGGGCTGACCGCCTCTGCCTGGTTGGGTGCCAGCCCTGGTTGGCACTGATGGCGCATCCACTGGTGGGTGCCAACCTCGGTTGGCACCGATGGCCGCATTCACTGGTGGGTGCCAACCTTGGTTGGCACCGATGGCATGGATCAACACCGGCAGCGTTACCATGGCCAGATGACCACCCCATTCTCCGTACTCGACCATCTGCACATGGCCAGCGCGCTGCGCCTGGCCGAGCGCGCCGCCTACACCACCCGCCCCAATCCGATGGTCGGCTGCGTGATCGCCCATGGTGAACGTGTGGTCGGGCAGGGCTGGCACCAGCGTGCCGGTGGCCCGCATGCCGAAGTGTTCGCGTTGCGCGAGGCCGGTGGTGAGGCGCGCGGTGCCACTGCCTACGTCACCCTCGAGCCCTGCGCGCATTACGGGCGCACACCCCCCTGCGCACTGGCACTGATCGAGGCCGGTGTAACGCGTGTGGTCGCTGCGCTGCGTGATCCCTTCCCGCAGGTCGATGGCGGCGGATTCGACCTGCTGCGCGGCGCCGGCATCGAGGTCGCCGAAGGGCTGATGGCGGCGCAGGCACGCGAGCTCAACAAGGGCTTTCTGTCACGCGTGGAGCGCAATCGCCCGTGGCTGCGGATGAAGCTGGCCGCCAGCCTGGACGGGCGTACGGCGATGGCCGACGGCACGTCCAAATGGATCACCGGAGCAGCGGCGCGCGAAGACGTGCAGCACTGGCGTGCACGCGCCGGCGCGATCCTGACCGGTGCCGATACCGTCCTGGCTGATGATCCGATGCTGACCGTGCGCCTGGGGGACGTCGACGTGATGCCGCCGCTGCGCGTCGTGCTCGATTCGCGCCTGCGTTCCCTGCAGTGCAGTCGCGTGCGCGAGGGTGGGGCACCCACGTTGTACCTGCATGATGCGGCGGTCAGTGCACCCGATGCAGCCGATGCCGAATTCGCCAGCGTGCCCAGTGCCGACGGCCGTCTCGATCTTGGCGCGATGCTGACGCTGCTGGCCGGGCGCGGCATCAACGAAGTGCATACCGAAGCCGGCGCTACGCTGGCCGGTGCGCTGCTGCGCGGCGGTTGGGTGGATGAGCTGCTGCTGTACCAGGCGCCCACCCTGCTGGGGGACCGCGCCCGCCCGCTGCTGGCCGGACTGGGCATCGAGGCGATGCAGCAGCAACGCCGGCTGCGCGTGGTCGAGCAATGCCAGGTAGGTGAGGACCTGCGCCTGCTGCTGCGCACATGATGCGGCCGTTGGAGCACGGTGCGGGCATTGTGCGCGCCTGGAGAATCGGGCAAAGCCCTGCATGGCGGCGAGCGCCACCCGCATCGTCAGGCGTTCGGCAACCTCCGCACGATGATGACGAAGGATGACGGCAGCGCAGTGTCGCCGGGCATGGCCCGGCGCTACCGCTTACCGGCTCAGGTGCATTCGTCGGTCCACATCATCTCGGCCAGCGGGCGCAGTGCCTTGCACTCCTGCGTCATCTCCTCGACCGACTGCACCTGCGCTTTGGCCTTCAGCTCTTCGGCCATCGCGTCCACGCCGCTGATCTGGTCGGGCGCGATCTTCGCCACGCAGCTGCGGTGCTGCTGCAGCAGCAGGTCGCAGCCGGGTATGCCGGTCACTTTCGGCGCGTTGGCTGCCTGCGCGTCCTGCATCCAGTCCTCGAACGGAGCCAGCGCACCGGCCACGGTGCCCACCAGATCATCGAAGTTGCCGCTGTACCAGTAGCCGTTGTCCTTGGCCGGGTAGAGGGTGAAGGTGCCGCTGACCGGCACGCGTGCACCACTCTGAAGCGCCTGGGTGTAGGCGTCGGTGAACTGCTTGCGCGAGGCCGGGCTGGCATGGTCGGCCAGGCTGGCGGCGAACAGCGGGCGGACCTTGCCCAGGTCGGGCACCTGGCAGGTGTAGGTGATCCGCGCCAGCTTCTGGTCTTCAACGTATTCGTTGTCTTCGATCACGCTCTGGGTTGCGCGGCACTTCGAATCACGCAGCGCCTTGGCGTACAGCGCTTCGGTGGCCGCAGCGTCGATCGAAGCGCCGGTGCTGGCCAGTACCGTCTGCCAGGGTTCGACCAATGCCTTGGCCAGCGCGCCCGGGTTCGGAGTCACGGCGTCCTGGCCCTCGAACGCCGGCTTCAGCGCGTCGTTGAGCGTGCGCGTGGCGGTCGCGTCGTCTTCCAGCAGTACGCGGGAATAGAGATCGAACGTCTGTTCGGGGCTCAGCTGCGTCGAGGCGGCGCTGGCGAACAGGGGAGCGCACAACAGTGCAGTGGCCAGCAGGGAGCGCAGGGGGGTCTTCATGACAGTGATTCCGGGTCCATAGGCGGGCAAGCCTAGCGCATTTTCCGCTGTTGCCGCAGGCAGAAGAACGGGCCACTTGCGGGGGCGTTCGACCGTACGACGAGGATCGGGGAACGCGCTTCAGGCGGGTGACCACGTGGTCATCGTCGTGGCAGCGTGTTGTCGAACGTGGCTGACCACTGATCACGGTAGGCGTCATGGATCGCCCTGCAGTATCTCATTGAAGATTCCCGACCCAGCATGTTCAGAAGCTCCGCCATGCTTTCATGAAGCGCTGCGCCCCGCTGGCGTGGGTCGTCCGGATAGTGGCGTGCTGCGAATTTCATCTGTGCGTCCAGCATGAGATCACACGCTGGAATGCCGGAGAATACAACGACGGACTCAGCATCGATCCGTTCGTCCCACTCCTTGAAGGGGAGCAATCGCCCAAACAGCGCGGGGGCAAGATCGTCCAAGGTGCCGCCCATCCATGGGCCAGGACTGCCGAGACGGTAGAACGCGGCTTCCGCCTGGTGGATGCGGTCGGGTGCGTCGCTGACAATCGCAGCGTATTGATCGAGGAAGGCCGCGAATCGCTCTTCATCCTTGTCCGGATGGAAATACCTGCGGTTCTCGCGGTAAACGTCAAAGGCCGCCGATACGTCCGGGAGCAGGCATTGATAGCGTACCTCGTGATGATCTGATGTGTCGCGTTTCACGGCCTCGATCCCAGTGATCTCGCAACGGATGCGCTGGATGCGTGCATGTATTGCCTCGGTTGCCGCCGCACTGAACACTTTGTCCAGACCTCCAAAGGCATACAGCCGGTACGTGCTGGATGCGATGTGATGGTGGTGGTCAGCGTCCGCCGTCTCCAGGCTGCGCCTGAGGATGTCCCGGGCTCGACCATCATTGTGGGCAATGACCTGGATATACGCATCAAACGTTGCTTCCAGTGAAAGCGCGGCGGGTTCTGCTGCGCGCGTGGCAAACGGTACGGACAGCAACAGGGCAAGGACAGGTTTCAGCACGGCATGGACCGGAACGCGTGAGGGGCCCAGAGGATCGGGCTTGCCGGCCCGGCAATCCATGCAACCTGTCCGAAAAAAAACGGGCCCCTTGCGGGGCCCGTTCGATCGCACGACGAGGATCGGGCAATCAGAAGCTGGCGCGGACGCCGGCCGAGAACTGGGTGACATCGCGCTGGCCGGAGACTTCTCCCACCAGGCTCCAGGTCGGGGTGAAATTGATCTGGCCACCGACGGTGCCGACCCAGGTGCCCTTGAAGTCGTTGCCGCCATCCATGTAGCCGGCCTTGGCCCACGCTTCGGTCTTCGGCGAAGGCTTGCCACGCACGCCCATGGTGGCGCGGGCCAGGTTGGTGTGATCCTTCAGGTGTTCGCGGCCGAACAGATCCGATTTCACGGTCAGCTCGGCGTTCTGGCGCACCCAGGCGATGTCGGCGGTGTAGTCCAGGCGGTCCGTCCACGGCATGTGGTAGCCGATGCCCAGCTCAGGCTGGTCCAGTTCGAACTTGGCCGACGCACCGGTGAAGTGGTAGCTCTTGCTGGTACGCGACCAGCTGCCGAACACGTGCACCTGCTCGGCCAGCGCGAACGAACCGCGCACGTAGCCGCCGTCAAGCTTCGGGTCGTTGAAATCGCTGTCGTCGGTCTTGACCTGGGTCCAGCCACCTTCGACGTAGGTGTAGCTCAGCCCTTCGGCGGCCGAGGCCAGCGGAGCGACGGCCAGCAGGCTGGCGATGATCAGGAGCTTGCGCATGGGAATTCCTGTGAATTGCAGTCCATTGGCGGGCGCGCCGGAGGCGCCGCCCGTGGCGACGTCATGTCGTCCGCGGCGAATTTTAATGAAAGTTTTACAAAATGCGAGAGACAGCCGTCACAGGCTGGGCAGGCTTGGGGTGAGATCCGTTTCCCGCCGGGAAACGGCTGCGGCGCCGGGCATCCCACCCCGTTCAGCCCGGGCTGGTACACTTGCTGCGCCGGTTCGCCGGTACACAAACGTCTTCAGGGCGGGGTGCAACTCCCCACCGGCGGTAGGTGCGCAAGCACGAGCCCGCGAGCGCCCCGGTCCACGGCCGGGGGTCAGCAGATCCGGTTCAAGGCCGGAGCCGACGGTCATAGTCCGGATGAAAGAAGACGGTGCCACAGGGCTCATGCCCTGCGCGTGCCTGTTTGCCTTGCGGCGTTTTTCGCTCACATCCTGCGGAGAACGTTACTTGTTTACTGGAATCATCGAAGGCGTCGGCCGTCTGGCCACACGCGAGTCCATCGGCGGCGATGTCCGCTTCACCTTCAATGTCGGCAACCTGCCGTTCGATCACGTGCAGATGGGCGAAAGCATCGCCATCAACGGTGTCTGCCTGACGGTCATCGCATTCGACGCCAACAGCTTCCAGGCCGATGCCTCCACCGAGACGCTGGGCCTGACCACGCTGGGCCAACTCGAGCAGGGCGCGGTCATCAACCTCGAGCGTGCCATGCGCCCGACCGATCGTCTGGGTGGGCATCTGGTCAGCGGCCACGTTGATGGCCTGGGCCAGGTGCTGTCCATCCACGATGACGCGCGCGCCCAGCGCTGGCGCTTCGCCGCGCCGGCCTCGCTGCTGCGCTACATCGCCAAGAAAGGCTCGATCTGCGTGGACGGCGTCAGCCTCACCGTCAACGAAGTGGACGAGGAAGGCTTCGAGGTCGCGCTGATCCCGCATACCGTGGCCAACACCGCCTTCTCCGCCTCCGGCGTGGGCAGTGCGGTGAACCTGGAAATCGACCTGGTCGCCCGTTATGTCGAACGTCTTGTTGGCGGGCACCTGCAGGGAGGCGCAGCATGAACTTCGCGCCGATCCCCGAGATCCTGGAAGACATCCGCCAGGGCCGCATGGTCGTCATCGTCGATGACGAGGACCGCGAGAACGAAGGCGACCTGATCATGGCTGCCGAGCTGGTCAAGGCCAGCGACATCAACTTCATGGTCACCCACGGCCGTGGCCTGGTGTGCCTGCCGTTGACCCGCACCCGCGCCGCCGACCTGGGCCTGGCGCCGATGGTGCAGGCCAACACCGCGCAGTTCCAGACCAATTTCACCGTCAGCATCGAAGCGGCCGAGGGCGTGACCACCGGCATCTCCGCCCATGACCGCGCGCATACCATCCGCACCGCGGTGAAGCCCAACGCGCGGCCGTCGGACCTGCACCAGCCCGGCCACATCTTCCCGCTGATCGCCCAGCCGGGCGGCGTGCTGACCCGCGCCGGCCACACCGAAGCGGGCGTGGACCTGGCCATGCTGGCCGGGCTGGAACCGGCCGGCGTGCTGGTGGAGATCCTCAACCCGGACGGCAGCATGGCGCGTCGCCCGGAGCTGGAAGTGTTCGCCCGCGAGCACGGCCTGAAGATGGGCTCCATCGCCGACCTGATCGCCTACCGCCTGGCCACCGAGAAGACTGTCGAACGCGTCGATGAGCGCGACATCGATACCGAGTTTGGCCCGTTCAGGCTGGTGACCTATCGCGACCGCATCGCCCACGACCTGCACTTCGCCCTGGTCCGCGGCACTCCCGACGCTGGCACGCCTACCCTGGTGCGCGTGCAGGTGGAGAATCCGCTGGCCGACCTGCTGCACTGGCGTCGTGACGATTTCGGCGTGGCCGCCACCGACGCGCTGCGTGCGATCGCCGCCGAAGGTGCCGGCGTGATGGTGGTGCTGTCGGCGCCGCGCGATGGCGAGGCGCTGCTCGCCCGCCTGCGCCAGCAGCCCGCACCGGTGGTGCCGGGCAAGGACAAGGATGTGGGCCAGTGGCGCCGCAATGGCGCCGGTGCGCAGATCCTGTCCGATCTGGGGCTGGGCAAGCTGCGCGTGCTGGGCACGCCGCGCCGGCAGATCGGCCTGGCCGGCTATGGCCTGGAAGTGGTGGAGACGGTGGCC
>NZ_JAODZG010000023.1:0-52889 GCF_029835135.1 Stenotrophomonas sp. GD04145
CGGGCAGGCCTGTCCCTTACTTCTTGACCGGCTTGCCTTCGGCATCCAGCACGGTCACCTCGCCCAGGTTCAGCGCGCGCACGGCCGCCTCGGTCTGCTTGAGGTCGCCCACCACTACCCAGGTCAGCGCCTGCGGCTTGATCTCGGCCGCAGCCTGCTGCACCTGGGCCGGCGTCATCGCCTCGATCTCGGCCTTGCGACGCAGCACATAGTCATCCGGCCGCTTGAACTGCACGATGCTGCTGATGGTCGCGGCCACCGCACTGGCGGTCTCATAGGCGCCCGGCAGGCTCAGCGTCTGGATGTTGCGGATGCGGTTGACCTCGGCAGCGGTGGCCGGCTTGCTGCCCGTGCTGAACTCGACGATTTCCTTCTGCATCTCGGCCAGCGCCGGGCCGGTCTTGTCGATCTGCACGGGGGCACTGGCCGCCCACGGCCGCTGTCCGACCGAGTTCGGCGCACTGCTGCGCGCGCCATAGGACCAGTGCTTGTCCTCGCGCAGGTTCATGTTCAGGCGCGAGGTGAAGTCACCGCCGATCACACCGTTGGCGATATCGAAGCGGGTCGAGCTGGCGTCACTGGACGGCGGCACCACCTGGCCGGCGAACAGGTTTGCCTGCACCGCACCCGGCTGATCGATCAGGAACACGCGCGGGCCCTTCGGCAGCGCCACATCGGTGGCCGCCTTCACCTGCGGCGCATCGCCCGTGGCCTTCCAGTCGCCCAGCTGCTTGTCCAGCAGGGGCACGATCTCGGCCAGCGTGGTATCGCCAACCACGATCAGGGTGCCATCCTGCGGGCGCAGCCAGTCGCGGTGGAAGTCGACCAGATCCTCGCGGGTGAGGCTGCTGATGGCCGCTTCATCGCCGCTGCCAGTGAACGGAATGGCGTACGGATGGCCTTTGCCGTACAGCAGCGGCGGCAGCACGCGCATGGCCACCGCGTTCGGGTTGACCTTCTCCTGCTGGATGCCGGCGATCCAGGTGGCCTTGACCCGGTCGATCTCGGCCTGTTCGAAGCGCGGCTCGCGCAGCAGATCGCGGTACAGGGCCAGCGATGGCACCAGGTTCTCCTTCAGTGCCGACAGGTCCACGGTCACCGAATCCAGGCCGGCACCGGCGTCCAGGCTGGCACCCAGCGCATCGGCGGCATCGGCGAAGGCCAGCGAGCCGAGCTTGCCGGCGCCTTCGGTCATCAGGTTCATGGTGAAGTTGGCGGTGCCCGGCTTGCGGCCCTGGTCGGCGGTGAAGCCACCCGGGAACTGGTAGCTGAACTGCACCACCGGAATCTCGTGGCGCTCGGCCAGCACCACCTGGGTGCCGTTCTTCAGCGTGGCGCGCTGCAGGGCGGGGAACTTCAGCTGCGGGAATTCACGGGTCTGCGGCACGCCGGCCTTGCGGTCCACCTGCTCCGGCAGAGTGCTGTACTTCGGGTCCACCGCCGGCACGTTGAACGGCTTCGGCGCCTGTGAGGGATCTTCCTTCAGCGCCACGCGCTCGCCCGGTTCGACCACCAGCGTGTGGCTGCCGACGTCCAGCCACTGTGCGCCCAGGCGCTTCAGGTCGGCCGCGGTCGCCTTGTCGATGTTGGCCAGCGACGTGCGGAAGCAGCCCGGGTCGCCGGTGTAGACCGCGCATTCGGCCAGTGCGTCGGCCTTGCCACCGAAACCACCGATGCGCTCGATGCCGCGGATGAACGCTGCGCGCGAGCCGGTCTTGGCACGCGCCAGCTCGTCGGCCGTGGGGCCCTCCTTGATCAACCGGTCCAGTTCTTCGTCGATGATCTTCTCGACCTTGGCCGGATCCTGGCCCTGCTTCACCGTGGCCATGACGATGAAGTTGGAACCCAGCTGCGAGGCGTAGGCGCCGGCGCTGATGTTGTCCACCAGCTTGTCCTGGTGCTGCAGTCGCTGGCTCAGGCGCGAGGACTTGGCGCCGCCGAGCACATAGGCCAGCAGCTGCAGCTGGTCGACGTCGGTGGTGCCGACCTGCGGCACGTTCCAGGCGCGGTAGATGCGCGACTGCGGCACCTTGTCGGTCATCGTCTCGCGGGTGTCGGCCGGGCGCTTGGCCACGTCGACCTTCGGCTGCGCCATGCTCGGACCGGCCGGGATGCTGCCGAAGTAACGGGCCACCTTCTCCTTGGCGGTGGCCACGTCGATATCGCCCGCCAGCACCAGCACCGCGTTGTTCGGGCCATACCAGGTGCGGAACCAGGTCTTGACGTCATCCAGCGAGGCCGCGTTGAGGTCGTTCATCGAGCCGATCACGCTGTGGTGATACGGGTGGCCGGCCGGGTACATCGCACGGTTGAGCTTCTCCCAGGCCTGGCCGTAGGGCTGGTTCTCGCCCTGGCGCTTCTCGTTCTGCACCACGCCACGCTGCTCGTCCAGCGCCGCCTGGTCGATCGCACCGAGCAGATGGCCCATGCGGTCCGACTCCATCCACAACGCCATGTCCAGCGCGGTGGTCGGCACGTTCTCGAAGTAATTGGTGCGATCGGTATTGGTGGTGCCGTTCTGGCCGGTGGCACCCACCTGCTTGAACGGTTCGAAATACTCGCCGTCGTGGTTTTCGCTGCTCTGGAACATCAGGTGTTCGAACAGGTGGGCGAAACCGGTGCGGCCCGCAGGCTCGTCCTTGCTGCCGACGTGATACCAGACGTTGACCGCCACGATCGGCGCCTTGCGATCGGTATGCACGATCACGCGCAGCCCGTTGGGCAGGGTGAACTGCTCGAACGGAATATCGACCTTGGCCGGCGTGACCGTCTTGGCCGCCAGTGCAGGAGTGGGCGCGAGCGTGCCCAGGGCAGTGCTGAGGGCAACAGCGAGCAGTGCAGCACGCGGGCGCAGGGCGAGAGACATTTCCGGATCCTTGGTCACGTTGGTGAAGCCCGATCCTAGCGCGCCCATCCGGGGCCCGGAATCCGCCAGCAGTCACTGGGGGTGTTTGCCCCCGTAGCCGTTCAGGGCCTTGTCGGCGGCCCCCGACAGCAGTCACGTCTCCCCCGCCCCTGCGTCCGGACAGTGTCCGCGCCCCCTCGGATGGACAGGTGTCCGCCCCGCGGACACTTTCCGACGGGAGAAAAACCCTTTCAAATCAATGATTAAAAGTTGGCACGGGGTTTGCTTGGTACTTCCTGCGCCAAGAAGGGCTTCAGACAAAAGCTGACTGAAGACTGAACAAATGCAAGAAATCGAAAATTTCCCTTGCATCCCCCGAATTGGTGTTCTACCT
Organism: Stenotrophomonas sp. GD04145; assembly: GCF_029835135.1. Taxonomy (NCBI): domain Bacteria; kingdom Pseudomonadati; phylum Pseudomonadota; class Gammaproteobacteria; order Lysobacterales; family Lysobacteraceae; genus Stenotrophomonas; species Stenotrophomonas sp. GD04145. The sequence goes on from NZ_JAODZG010000023.1 coordinate 3,240, forward strand.
TACTACCACACCACCGCTCAACAACACTAAACAGGCCCCGTCATGAACGCCAAGACCATTGCCATCGCCATCGCCCTGATCGCCGGCACCGCGGTTGTTTCGTCGGTGCAGGCCTCCGAATCCATCAAGACCCTGGCCACCGTGCAGGTTCGCCCGGCCGCCGACCAGCTGGCCCAGCAGGCCTGGGAACAGGCCAGCGGCATTCCGACCCTGGCCACCGTGGAAGTGCGCCCCAGCGCCGACCAGCTGGCCGAACGCGACGGCTTCACCGCCGCCCCCGTCGCCGCCGCCCTGCCGATCACCACCCTGGCCGCGGTGGAAGTGCGCCCGAGCCTGGAACAGCGCGTCGCCCTGGCCGCCGAACTGGAAGCACAGCGCTACGCCGCCACCCTGGCCGCCGCCGCCACCAGCGTCGCCAACCAGGTGATCGTCAACCTGCCGACCCTGCAGGTGCGTCCGAGCGCGGCCGACCTGCAGGCCCTGGCCACCGAAACCGCCCAGGTCCTGCTGCGCCCGTAAGCGGTGCCGCCCTGCCCCGCGCAGGGCGCGCGCCGTAAAGCAGGCCGCCGTCGCAGGTACACTGCGCCGATGAATGCCGCACCCCCGTTCCACGTGATCCTGTTCCAACCGGAAATCCCGCCCAACACGGGCAATGTGATCCGGCTCTGCGCCAACACCGGCGCGCAGCTGCACCTGGTCGAGCCACTCGGCTTCGCACTGGAAGACAAGCAGCTCAAGCGCGCCGGCCTGGACTACCACGAGTACTCGCGCCTGCAGGTGCATCCTGATCTGGACACCGCGCTGGCGCGGATCGCACCGAATCGGTTGTTCGCACTCAGTACCCGCGCCAGCGTGCGCTACGACAGCGTGGCCTTTGAAGAGGGCGACGCCTTCCTGTTCGGCCCGGAAAGCCGCGGCCTGCCGCAGGACGTGCTCGATGCACTGCCGGATGGCCGCCGCCTGCGCCTGCCGATGCGGCCGGACAACCGCAGCCTCAATCTTTCCAACACCGTTGCCGTGGTGATGTATGAAGCCTGGCGGCAGCACGGGTTTGCCGGCGGCGCGTGAGAGGAAGCAGCCGAGCATGGGCTCGGCTCTACACGTACGTGTGACCTGCTTATGGTGGGTGCGGACCTTGGTCCGCACCGATGCCCGGATGCGCGCCGAAGAAATGTGCCGACCAAGGTTGGCACCCACCGGAACCCGCTGTCAGAACGCGTTGATGCCGGTCAGTTCGCGGCCGATCACCAGCTGGTGCACGGTCTCGGTGCCTTCATAGGTGATCACCGATTCCAGGTTCAGCGCGTGCCGGATCGCCACGTGTTCGGTGGTGATGCCAGCCCCACCGAGCAGATCGCGACACTCGCGGGCGATGTCGATGGCCATGCGGCAGTTGTTCCACTTGGCCAGGCTGACCTGCTGCGGCTGCAGCTGGCCGGCTTCCTTCAGCCGGCCCAGTTGCAGGGCCAGCAGCTGGGCGGTGGTGATGCGGCGGGCCATTTCCGCCAGCTTGATCTGCGCGCTCTGGGTGGCGGCCAGCGGGCGGCCGAACAGCACGCGCTCCTTGGCGTAGCCCAGCGCTTCATCCAGGCAGGCGATGGCCGCGCCGATCGGGCCCCAGCTGATCCCGTAACGCGCCTGGGTCAGGCACCCGAGCGGCCCCTTCAGGCCCTTCACGTTCGGCAGGCGGTGGCTGTCGGGCACGCGCACATCGTCGAAGAACAGCGCGCCGGTCAACGAGGCGCGCAGGCTCATCTTGTGCTTGATTTCCTGCGTGGTGAAACCGGCCATGCCCTTCTCCAGCACGAAGCCCTGGATGCCGTCCTCGGTCTGTGCCCAGACGATGGCCAGGTCGGCCACCGGGCCGCTGGTGATCCACATCTTGCTACCGCTGATGCGCCAGTCGCTGCCGTCGCGTACCGCTCGGGTCTTCATGCTGGCCGGGTCGGACCCACCGTGCGCCTCGGTCAGGCCGAAGCAGCCGATCAGTTCGCCGCGTGCCATCGCCGGCAACCACTGCTGGCGCTGTTCCTCGCTGCCGTACGCGTAGATGGGATACATGCACAGCGAGCTCTGCACCGAAACGAAGCTGCGCAGGCCCGAATCGCCGCGCTCCAGCTCCTGGCAGATCAGGCCATAGCTGACCGCGCCGAGGCCACCGCCACCGTATTCGGCCGGCAGTGTCGCGCCCAGCAGGCCCAGCGATGCGATCTCCGGTACCAGTTCGGCCGGGAAGCGCGCCTGGTCGAAGGCATCGCCGATGATCGGCAGCACGCGCTCGTTGGTGAAACGCGCCACGCTGTCCTGTACTGCGCGCTCTTCCTCGCTGAGCAGGGAACGGACATCGAACAGGTCGTACGGATCCAGGGCCATGGCACTCACACGCAGTCGGGACCCGGCCATTGTCGGTCATCCGGGCAGCGCGTGCCGACCAAGGTCGGCTCCCATCCGGCTGCAGGCGTACGCTGCACTGCAGCAATCACGACGTGAACATCGGCGATCTAGCTCGATCACGCCCGTCCCGGTACCCTGACACATTCAAACAACCGTTTCGCCGTGGCTGCACGCGCGATTTCCAGGCAACCGCCGGTGGCCCTGCTACCGGCACTACCCACGAGTCATGCAATCGATGAGCGCTGAAGCCAACGCCCTGCCCCCGCGTGAAGTAATGGAGTTCGACGTGGTGATCGTCGGTGCCGGCCCAGCCGGGCTGGCCACCGCGATCCGCCTGCGTCAGCGTGCGATCGAAGCCGGCCGCGAACTGTCGGTGTGCGTGCTGGAGAAGGGCTCCGAGCCCGGTGCACATGTTCTGTCCGGTGCGGTGATGGACCCGCGCGCCCTGACCGAACTGTTCCCGGACTGGGCCGAACGCGGCGCACCGCTGAAGCAGAAGGTCACCCGCGACGAGTTCCTGTTCCTCAGCGAGACCGGGTCGCGCAGCACGCCCAATGCGCTGCTGCCGGAGTGCTTCCACAACGAAGGCAACTACATCATCAGCCTGGGCGAAGTGACCCGCTGGCTGGCGCAGCAGGCCGAGGCGCTGGAGGTTGCGATCTTCCCCGGCTTCGCCGCCGCCGAGGTGCTGTACGGCGACAACGGCGAAGTGATCGGCGTGGCCACCGGCGACATGGGCATCGAGAAGGACGGCAGCATCGGCCCGGCCTTCGAGCGCGGCATGGCGCTGCATGCGAAGTACACGGTCTTCGCCGAAGGCGCGCGCGGCCACCTCGGCCGCCAGCTGATCGCCCGCTACAAGCTGGACGAAGGCAAGGACCCGCAGGCCTACGGCATCGGCATCAAGGAACTGTGGCAGATCGACCCGGCCAGGCATGAGCCGGGCCTGGTGGTGCACGCCGCCGGCTGGCCGCTGGACAGCGACACCTACGGCGGCGCGTTCCTCTACCACGCCGACGGCGGCAAGGTCGCCATCGGCTACGTGGTCGGCCTGGACTACAAGAACCCGTGGCTGAGCCCGTTCGAGGAATTCCAGCGCTTCAAGACCCATCCGCAGATCCGCAAGCACCTGGAAGGCGGTACCCGCATCGGCTACGGCGCGCGTGCGATCACCGCCGGCGGCCTGCTGTCGCTGCCGAAGACGGTGTTCCCCGGTGGCGCGCTGGTCGGTTGCGAGGCCGGTTATCTCAACGCTAGCCGCATCAAGGGCAGCCATGCCGCGATCAAGACCGGCATGCTGTGCGCCGACGCCGCGTTCGACGCGCTGGCCGCCGATCGCCAGCACGATGAACTGAGCGCCTATCCGCAGGCCTTCGAAGCCAGCTGGCTGTTCACCGAACTGCAGCAGGCCAAGAACTTCAAGCAGTGGTTCAAGAAGGGCCAGACCGTGGCCACGCTGATGACCGGTGTGGAGCAGTGGCTGCTGCCCAAGCTGGGCGTGCGCAACCCGCCGTGGACGCTGCACCGTACGCAGCCGGACCACGCCTGCCTGGAGCCGGCGGCCCAGCACACCCGCATCAGCTACCCGAAGCCGGACGGGGTGCTGACCTTCGACCGTCTCAGTTCGGTGTTCCTGAGCAGCACCAACCACGACGAGAACCAGCCCAGCCACCTGACCCTTAAAGATCCGAGCATTCCGGTGAAGGTGAACCTGGCCGAGTACGCCGGCCCGGAAGCGCGCTACTGCCCGGCCGGCGTGTACGAGTTCGTTGGCGAAGCCGACAACGCACGCCTGCAGATCAACGCGCAGAACTGCGTGCACTGCAAGACCTGCGACATCAAGGATCCCACCCAGAACATCGTCTGGGTGACCCCGCAGGGCGGCGGCGGCCCGAACTACTCGGGCATGTGACCGCAGAGGGCTGCGACCGCGTGTCGCAGCCCGGCCCGCGGCGGCCACGGCTATCCTCTCCGCCCATGCGTGCCTTCCGTCTGCTCCCTGCCCTCGTCCTGCTGCTGGCGTGCAGCGGCTGCCAGCGCACGGCCACGCCACCGGCCACGCCTGAGCAGGCGCGACAACAGGCGATGCAGCGCGCATTCGAACTGTGTGCGGGCTGCCACACGGTGCAGGCCGGTGGCATCCACCGGTTCGGCCCCAACCTGCACGGTGTGATCGGACGCCGCGCTGGCAGCCTGCCCGACTATGGCTATTCGCAGGGCATGCGCCGGGCCGACATCGTCTGGACCGCGCAGACCCTGGATGCCTTCCTGCAGTCACCAACGCAGCAGGTGCCCGGCACGCGCATGTACAACGCGTTTCCCAGCGCCGAACGACGTGCGCTGGTGATCGCTTACCTGCAGCAGCAGTCCGCTCAGTGAGACAGCCCCTGCAGCTGCTGCTGCAGGCGTGACAGGAACGCCTGGACTTCGGCGAACAACGGCGCGCTGTCCACTTCTCCGGCGTCTTCCAGGCGTTCGACCAGGGCATTGGCCTGCGTTGCCAGCGCATGCGCACCCACCGCCCCGAGCCCCCCGGCCTGGCGATGCAGGTGCAGGGCGGCGGCCTCGCGGTCGCCGGCCTGCACCGCACGCTGCACGGCCGCGATATCCACCTCGCTGGCCTGCAGCAGGGTGGCGGCCAGCTGCACGGCGACCGCATGCGAACCGAAGCGCCGCTGCAGGCCCGCCAGGTCCAGCGATGCGTCGCCCTCCACCGCTGCGGACGACTCGGCGGTCGCCTCCGGTGCCACGGACGCCTGCGGCAGCCATCGCATCAACGCCGCGCGCAGCGTAGCCAGCGACAACGGCTTGGCCAGCACCTCATCCATGCCGGCCTCGCGGCAACGTCGCGCGTCGTCGTCCAGCACGCTGGCCGTCAATGCCAGTACCGGCATGCGCGCCTGGCCCTGGCGGCCTTCGCGCTCGCGCAGCAGGCGGGTGAACGCAAAGCCATCGAGAACCGGCATGCGGCAATCGGTGATCACCAGGTCGAAGCGTTCCGACGCCAACCGGTCCAGCGCCTGCTGGCCATCACTCACCAGCACGTGCGGAAGGCCCAGCTGCTGCAGCCGCCAGGCCATCATCGCCTGGTTGGTCGGATGATCCTCGATCACCAGCACGCGGCTCTGGCGCAGCGCGGTCGGCAGCAGCGCCGCCTGCTCGTGCTCGCTCGCCAGCACGGCGACGTCCTCGATGCCGGCTTCCACCAGCGACAGACGCACCTCCGCGCGGGTGCCCTCGCCAAGCGTGCTCTGCAGGGTCAACGTGCCGTCCATCATCTGCACCAGCCGCTGGCAGATGCTCAGGCCCAGGCCGGTTCCGCCGTGGTCGCGCTGGATGTATGCACCGGCCTGGGTGAACGGCGCGAAGAGGTGCTGCAGCTGTTCCGGCGCGATGCCCATGCCGGTATCGATGACGCTCAGGCACAACGGCTGACTGCCATCGGCGGTGGTCGGCCCGAGCACCTCCAGCCGCAGCCACACATCGCCCTGTGCGGTGAACTTGATGGCATTGCTGAGCAGGTTGAAGACGATCTGCCGCAGGCGCACGCCATCCACTTCATGCGCCGCAGCCAGCTGCGGATCGATCTGCACGTGCAGGGCCAGGCCACGCGCGCTGGCCTGCGCCGACATCAGCCGGCACACGCCTTCCAGCAGGGTCCGCAGTGACAATGGCACCGGTTCCAGGCGCAGCGCACCGGCTTCGATGCGCGAGTAGTCGAGGATGTCATCGAGGATCTGCCGCAGCATCTGCGCAGAATCCTCGATCACGGCAAGGATGCGCTGCTGTTCTGCATCCAGCGGCGAGTGCGCCAGCACTTCCAGCATGCCCAGTACACCGCTCATCGGCGTGCGGATCTCATGACTCATCGTGGCCAGGAAGCGTGATTTGGCCTCGGCCGCCTGTTCCGCCTCGATCTTGGCCGCCGCCAGCGCATCGGCCTGTACGCGTGCCTGGGTCACGTCCACCCAGTAGCCGCTCCAGGTGACGGCACCGGCCTCGGTGGCGTAAGGGTGAGCCTGGCTGCGTACCCAGCGCGCGGGCGTGCCGTCATCACCCGGCAGCAGGCGGAACTCGAAGGCCAGCGGCGCGAACTGGCGGGCCGCCTGGTCGATGGCCTGCAGCACGGCCTGGCGGTCGGTGTCCTCGATCCGCGCCAGCAGCGCCTGCGCATCCTGCTCGGCACGCTGCCGCGGAATGCCGAACAGTGCCTGCAGGTCGCCGGCGATGAAGGGGAAGGCCAGGCTGCCGTCCGCGTCGCGACGTGCCTGGTAGACCACCGCAGGCAGATTGTCGGTGACCTCGGCCAGGCGCTGCTCCAGATGGCGGCGACCTCGGCCAGGCGCTGCTCCAGATGGCGGCGACCGGCCACCTCCCGGCGCAGCCGCCAGTGACCGACGCCATGCACCACCGCCCCGGTCAGCAGCACCAGCAGCAGCGGAAGCCCCCAATGCAGCACGGCGTCCCAGTCCACGCCACTGCGATACTCCACGGCCAGCCAGTCGCCCCGCAGCGCCTCATGCTCCCGCGGTGACATCTGCAGCAGCAGGCGGTCGAAGGTGGTCGCCAGGGCGGCATGGCGATGGTCGACAGCCAGCGCCAGCTGGTCGCCGAATCCGGCCGGCGCAAGGATCTGCAGACGGCCCGGGAAGCGGTTGCGCAACAGGTGATCGACCAGGACCAGGTTGCCCACGTAGGCATCGGCCTCGCCGTCGGCCAGCCGCTGCAACGCCTGCTCGCCACTGCGCGCGGGAATGATCTTTGCCCGTGGCGCCTGCTGCAGCACGTAGCCGCGCAGGCGTTCCGGGTCGGACAGCAGCACGCGCTTGCCCTGCAGATCGGCCAGCCCCAGGATCGCCGGGCTGTCGCGCGTGCCGACGATCACGCTCGGCACGCTGATGAAGGGCTGGCTGAACACCCAGTCCGGCCCCAGGTAGCGCGAATCGGTGGGAATGCCCATCACCGCCTGCACTTCACCCCGCAGCGCCTTCTCGCGCACCTCGAACCAGTCATGGCTGGTTTCCACCTGCAGGTTGGCGCCGACCTGGATCAGCCGCCGCAGGTACTCGCTGGTCAGGCCGCTGGGCTGGCCGTCGTCGTCGGTGAACGAAAGCGGCGCGGCATTGGGCGCAAAGGTGATCTTCAACGGCTGCTGCAGCACGCGCTTTTCGGCCTGGCTCAGGGCCAGCTGCGCCGACGCGGACCATTCCGGAGGCCGCAGCCAGCGCTGGGCCAGCGCGTCCCGCTGCGCCTGGCTGGTGGCAGCCAGCGCAAGATCCAATGCCTCGGCCAGCGGTTGCTTGCTGTTGGGGACGCCGAAGTGCGCCCGCTCCGGCGGCAGATCGCTGGGCCGCAGCAGCACCACTCCCTTCAGCTGATGGGCCGCGATCAGCTCGGTGGCGACATAGGCATTACCGATATAGACGTCGGCCTTGTCGTCTCTGACCATCTGCAACGCCGCCAAAGTGCCATTTGCGACAAGTTGTCGAGCGCGTGGAAATCGTGCACGCACCTGCGGTGCGGTCAGGAAATCCTGCTCGATCACGACGCGCAGCCCGTCAAGATCCGGCATCTCCGAAGCACGCAGGTCTCCAGGTCGTCCGACCACCGCCAGTGGCGCTTCGACATAGGCCGAGGTGTAGACCATGCAACGGGTTCGGTCGGCACTCAGGCCGATGTTCATGACCACATCGATCTCGCCCCGGCATGCCGCGTCCAGCACGGATGTCCAGTCCGGATAGCGGCGTGCCTCGACTTTCACGCCCAAACGACGAGCCAAAAGCGACAAGTAGTCCGGTCCCAGGCCGACCTGCTGGCCTTCGTGGATCGACTCGAAAGGGGGCCAACCGCTGTCATACTGCCCGACGACGATGCGAGGGTGCGCGGTCAGGTATTCGCGTTGCAGGGGACTTAACGGCAATGGGCCGGGCGCGAGTTGCGCCCAAGCGACGGCAGGACCCAACATGGCCAGCAGCAGGACCCGCCCGCGAACAGCCCAGCTACGCATCGGCGTTGATCTCCTAGAATCCTGCCAGGAGCCGCGATGGTCGCGGTCCGGCGTGCCCGGTGGTCATACTAGAGCATGAGCTTGCGCATCATCATCGCAGACGACCACCCCGTGGTCCGTATCGGAACCCGCGCCGTCATCGAGTCCAGCGGCGTTGGCCAGGTCGTCGGTGAGGCCGACAGCGCCCAGGCGCTGATGGCGCTGCTGACCAGCCAGCCATGCGACCTGCTGGTCACCGACTATTCGATGCCCGGCAGTCCCCAGGCCGATGGCTTCGCCATGATCGGCATGATCCGGCGCCGCCATCCCGACCTCAAGGTGCTGATGCTCAGCGTTTCCAGCAACCTGGCGATCCTGCGCATGGTGCTCGACAGCGGCGTGCTCGGCCTGGTCGACAAGAGTTCGTCGATGGACGAGCTGCCGCAGGCGATCCAGGCGGTGAACCGCGGCCAGCTCTATATCAGCCGCAGTCTGCGCGAGCGGGTCGAGGCCGCCGGCAGCTGGCGCATGCGCGAAGGCGACGGCAAACCGCTGTCGCCGCGCGAACTGGAAGTGCTGCGGTTGCTCGGCACCGGCATGACGGTGAAGGAGATCTCGGTGCAGCTGCACAAGAGCGTCAGCACCATCAGCCGGCAGAAGGGCGATGCGATGCTGAAGCTGGGCCTGAAAGGCGATGCGGAGCTGTTCGACTATCTGCGTGACGGCAAAATCTGAATCCTGTCCATCCGGCCATTGAACTTTCAGGCAGGCTTCATGCCGCCTGACGCTAGATGAATACGCACGCCGCCCAGTGGCCCACGCAATGTTCCGGCAATCTCCGGGCGCCAGCGTGGTCACTACGGCAGCCAGGGCGCCCGCGCCCTCCCTGCCCACCGTGGCATGCGCCTACAGGAGAACCGAACATGCTCAGTACTTCCGCTCCCAGCTTCCGTGGCGTGGCGATGGCCCTGGCCCTGCTGGCCGGTGTCGCCGTGGTCAGCGACGCCAGCGCCATGTCGAGGAAGGACAAGCGCACCGTCGTCGGTGCGGTGGTGGGCGGCGTCGCCGGCCACCTGATCTCCAATGGCGATCCGGCCGCCACCGTCGGCGGTGCCGTGGCCGGCGGCGCGATCGGCAACCTGACCACCCCGGACCGCCACGACCGTCGTTATGACCGCCGCTACGACCGCGGCTACGACCGGGGCTATGGCTATCGGGACCGCGGTCATGACCGCCGCTGGCGCGACAGCGACCGCCGCTACTACCACGACCGCGGTCGCCACCGCGGCTGGTAACCCTCGCCGGCACTGCCCGGCATCACCGGCAACGGGCGGGTCGATGACCCGCCCGTTTGCGTCCGGGCCGTCCATGGCGTTGAATGCGCAGCCCTGGATGACTCCTTTGCCCCCGGCCCCCGCATGACCTCCACCGCCCACCGCGTGCAGGGCCTCAACAACGATGAGGTCGCTGCCGACTGGCCCGCGATCGATGCAGCCGAGGTTGCCTGGCTGGCCCGCCGTTATCCGGTGCTGGACGCGGACAGCGCCCTGCGTTGGCACAGCCCCCGGCCCTTGTCGGCCGCCGCGCTGGTCGAGGGTACCCGCGGCCGGGTGTTCATCAAGCGCCACCACCGCAGCGTGCGCAGTGCCGCCTGCCTGCAGGAGGAGCACCGCTTCATCGCCCATCTGGACGCTGCCGGCGTGCCGGTGGTGAAGGTTCTGCCCACCGCCGGAGGCGACAGCGCCATCGAGCATGGGCCGTGGACCTATGAACTGCATTCACCGGGGGTGGGTGACGATCTGTACCGCGACGCCGCCTCCTGGACGCTGCTGACAGACACCGCACGGGCGCGTTCTGCCGGACGCATGCTGGCCCGGCTGCATCAGGCCGCCGCCAGCTACCAGGCCCCACAGCGCAGCACGCATGTCCTGGTGGCACGCGACGAGCTGATCCGCGCCGCCGACCCCATCAGCGCGCTGGAAGCGCGTCTTCCCGACCGCCCGGGACTGGCGCGCTACCTGGCGCGGATTCCGTGGCAGGCGCAGCTGCGCCGCGACGTCCTGCCCTGGCATGCCGGCCTGGCCGAGCGCCTGTCCGCCGAGCCGCCGCTGTGGGCGCACAACGACTGGCATGTCTCAAACCTGCTGTGGCGCGACGACGACGTCAGCACCGTGCTGGATTTCGGCCTCGCCTCACCCACCAGCGCGCTGTTCGACCTGGCCACCGCGATCGAGCGCAATGCCGTGGCCTGGCTGGAGCTGGAGCGGGGCCATGAGGCGGTGCGCATCGACATCGCGCTGGCGCTGCTCGACGGCTACCGCGAAGTGCTGCCGTTGTCGGCCACCCGCCTGCACCTGCTGGCGGACCTGCTGCCGATGGTCCACTTCGACTTCGCACTGTCCGAAGTGGAGTACTTCGAAGGCATCACCGGCTCGACGGCGAACGCCGATGTCGCCTGGTATCCCTTCATGCTGGGCCATGCCGCGTGGTTCGCCAGCGCACCCGGCCAGGCCCTGCTGCAGGCGCTGCATGCCGCCGCCTGAAGGGCATCGGCTCGCAAATCCCTGCCATCTGTAGTGAAATAGCGGCCTGAAGCGGGGGTGCCTGGATCTGCAGGCTGAGAGAGTCCCTTGGAACCTGATCCGGTTTGCACCGGCGTAGGGAGCTTTGAGCCGCAGCCACACCCCCGTTCCGGGCCGGTGCACCTGCGCGCCGTCGCTTCGTCTCCCCTGTTGTCCGAAGACGAATCGAATGAACCGCTGCCTGCGTCCCACCCTGCTCGCTCTCGCCCTCTGTGCCGCGCTGCCACTGCATGCCAGCGAGGCTGGAGCTTCCCCCGACGTGGCAGCCGACAGCGGCGAACGTTCGCCCACCGAGCTGGCAGCGGTCCGCGTGCAGGCCGGCAGGCCGGCGGCCGACAGCGCGCGGGTCAGTGCATTCGGCGCCGGCTCCTGGAAGGACACCCCGGCCTCGGTGAACGTGCTCGAACGCGACTACCTCGACCGTCGACAGGTGCGCTCGTTGTCCGAACTGGCCAGCAATGACGCCTCGCTCGGTGATGCCTACGCGCCGGTGGGCTACTACCAGAATGTCGCCATCCGCGGCTTCGCGCTCGATGCCGCCACCGGCTACCGCTTCAACGGCCTGGCCATCGCCGGCGAACAGCGGCTGGCGCTGGAGAACGTGCAGGCGGTGGAGATCCTGAAGGGTGAAGCCGGCCTCGCCGCGGGGGTGATGGCACCCGGCGGCATCATCAACTACATCGGCAAGCGCCCGGCGGAAGTGCGCACGGCTACCCTTGGCACCGATTCGGAAGGCTCGCGCTATGCCGCCGTCGATGTCGGCCACTGGATCACGCCGCGTTTCGGCATCCGCCTCAATGCCGCCTGGGAGGGCAGCGAGTCCTACGTCGAGCATGCCGACGGCCGCCGCAACTTCTATTCGCTTGCAGCGGACTGGCTGATCGGCGAGCGCGGCAAGCTGGAAGTGGACGCCAACTACCAGACCAGTTCGCAGCGCTCGGTGTCCGGTTACCAGCTGCTGGGCGCACGGGAGCTGCCCCGTGGCGTCGACCGCGAGCACCTGCTGGGCTATCAGCCGTGGCAGCGCCCGGTGGAGATGGCCAGCACCAACATCACCGCCGTACACACCTACGACTTCAACGAGCGCTGGCAGTCGCGGCTGTCGGTGGGCCACAGCCGCTCGGTGATCGACGACAACGTCGCCTTCGCCTATGGCTGCTACTACGCCGACGCGTGCGCTGATGGCAGCGTGCCCGGCAACTACTTCGCCCCCAACGGCGACTACGACATCTATGACTACCGCAGTCCGGACGATACCCGCCGCAACCAGCAGGCACGCGCCGAGCTGCGTGGCCGCTTCGACACCGGCAGCGTCGGCCACCAGCTGACGGTCGGCGCCGACACGTTCCGCCGCACGGTGGACAGGCGACCGAGCGTCAACGAGTACGTAGGCAGCAGCAACATCCACGACACGCAGGTGCCGGTGTACGAGCCCTCGCCGCTGATGCCCGGCCCGTCCGCGCGGCGCCTGGACAGCCGCCAGACCGCCGTGTTCGCGCTGGACCGCATGCAGTTCGGCGATGACTGGCAGTGGCTGGCTGGTGGCCGCTTCGTCCGTCTGGACGAGCGCGCGTACGACAAGCGCGGCACGCCGCAGCGGCACAGCCGGCTGTCGCGCTTCCTGCCGCAGACCGCGCTGGTATGGAAGGCCACCGACCAGCTCAACGCGTACGCCAGTTATGTGCGCGGCATTGCGCTGGGCCAGGAGGCACCGTTCTGGACCTCCAACGCCGATGCCTTCCTGCCGGCGGTGCAGTCACGGCAGCTGGAAGCCGGCGTCAAGTACGTGCCAGCTGCCTCGCTCACCCTGGGCGCCGCGCTGTTCCGCATCTCGCAGCCCTACCAGTACGCCATGCCGGATGACAGCGATGCCGGTTACACCTTCGTCGAGCGCGGCACGCAGACCCATACCGGCCTGGAGCTGACCGCCAACGGCCAGCTGACCGATGCGCTGCAGATCGTCGCCAGCGCCAGCGTGCTGCAGGCGCGTGCACGCGATACCGGCACGCCGGGCCAGGAAGGCCATCAGCTGGTGAACGTGCCGAAGGTGCGTGCCAGTGTGCACCTGGCCTACGCACTGCCGTTCGTGCAGGGCCTGGATGTCACCGGTGGCTGGCGCTATGCCGCCGCCAATGTGGCCCGTGCCGACGGCGGCGTACGCGCGCCGGACTATTCGGTGTTCGATGCCGGCCTGCGCTTCCGCCACCGCGTGCATGAGCGCGCCGTGACCTGGAACCTGTCGGTGGACAACGTGTTCAACCGCTTCTACTGGCGCGACACCGGCAGCAGCGGCGGTGACTACTACCTGTTCCCCGGCGCACCGCGACAGGCACGCCTGTCGGTGACGTTCGCGCTGTGAGCGGCGCCGTGCTCGAGTGGACCGCCGCGCTGTGCAGCGTGCTGGGCGTATGGCTGATGGCGCGCCGGCGGCTGGCAGCGTGGCCGGTTGGCCTGCTGTCGGTGGCGCTGTACGGCCTGGTGTTCGCCGAGGCCAGGCTGTACTCCGACACGCTGCTGCAGGTCGCCTTCGCCGGCTTCCTGGTCTATGGCTGGATCAACTGGCGCCAGCACGCCGCCGACGAGGGCAGCATCCGCATCGTGCCCCTGGCACGCGGAAAACTGCTGCGTGACCTGATCATCGGCCTGTGCGGTGGCGTGGCGCTGGGCACGGTCATGCACACCTTCACCGATGCGGCGCTGCCATGGCTGGACGCGATGCTGACCGCCCTGAGCCTGGTCGGCCAGTGGTGGCAGGCGCGTCGCCATGTGGCGTGCTGGTGGGTGTGGATCGGGGTGGACGTGGTCTATGTGGGCGCGTACCTGTTCAAGTCGCTGCACGTCACGGCCGCGCTGTATGTGTTCTTCCTGGGGCTGGCGGTATTCGGCCTGCGCGCCTGGAGTGCGGCGGCGCGGGAGCGCGAGCTGCTGCCGGCGCGGTAGTGCCGCGCAGTGCACTTCACTTCGGCTGCAGCACCAGCCCCAACCGCAACGGCTGGCGCATGTCGGCCGGTGGCGCCGACGACAGCGGCGCCGACTGCAGCGTCGCGCGCAGATCCGCGTCCGCCTGTGCATCGCCGAGGCTGTCGAATTCCAGTTTCGAGATGCGGCCATCAGCTGCGATCCAGAGGCTGACCGGCAGCGGCGTGGGCACCTGCGGGTGCGTCTGCAGCCAGGCCAGCACGCGCTGCACCTTCGGGTTCTGCTCCTGCTGCAGGCGCTGCTGTAGCTCACTGCCTGCCGTGGCGGCGTAGGCCATCCAGTGCGGTGGAGCCTCCTCGGCCGAGACGGCCCCGGCGCCGCCCAGCGCCAGAAGGCCGATCAGCGACGCCAGCGGTCGCCACCAGCGGCGGCGGTCGGCGCGAAGTATGGATTCCATGGCGGTACCCTCATGCAGTCGTCCAGCGCTCCATCGTCGGCGGCGCGGATGACAGGCAGATGGCGGGCAGGCATTACCCGCCCAGGTCGGCCAGCACCTTGCGCGAAGGCGCGAAGAAGGTCACGCCGGTCATCGCGGTAGAGAAGTCCAGGATGCGGTCATGCAGCGGCGCAGGGTTGCCGATGAACATGCGCTCGAGCATCTTCTCGATCACCCACAGGCGGCGCGTGTAGCCGATGAAGTACGTACCGTACTCACCGCGCCCCGGATTGGCGAAGGGCATGTTGTCGCGCAGGATGTCGTGCTCGCCGTCGGCGTCCTCGATGGTGCACAGCGTCTTGTGCGACTTCTGCGCATCGGCCGGTGCATCGTCCAGCTCGGTGTTGTCGTGCTTGGTGCGGCCGATGATCGCCTCCTGCACCTCGGTCTTCTGCGCGCGCCATGCGTCGAGGTTGTGCAGGTACTTCTGTACCACCACGTAGCTGCCGCCGGCATGCGCGGGATCCTCGTCGCCGACGATCGTGGCTTCCGGCAGCGACAACCCTTCGGGATTGGCCGTGCCGTCAACGAAATCGAGCAGGTCGCGGCCGTCGAAATAGCGGAAGCCGGCCACCTCATCGACCGTCTCCACCGCATCGCCGAACGCCATCAGCAGGTTGCGCTCGAACGCCACGATCAGGTCCATCGTGCGTGCCCGGATGTGGTACAGCAGATCGCCCGGGGTCGACACCGCGGTGTGGGTGGCGCCCTTGATCTCGCGGAACGGATGCAGCTCGCGCGGCGGCGTGCTGCCAACCAGCGGCTGCCACACACGGTGGCCGATCGCCACATTGCAGGTGAAGGTCCGTTCGATCTCCCGGATGGCCGTGTTCTTGATCAGGTCATCGGTGCTGGCCAGCACGTCGCGCACCTTCGCGATCGAGTCCGCATCATCCTTCACCTTAAGCACCAGGAAGGCGGCCGAGTGGGTCAACGGCGCAGTGATCTGCTGCGGCTCGTTGTCGAGCGTGTGATTGAGGGCGGTGATCGGTGCGGGCTGGGAATTCACGGCAGTTCCTGCGGGCTTGAGGCGGGCGCATCGCGCATGGCGCGGCGATGTGCGGGCGATCATAGCGGAACGGCTTCCGCTGCGACGGAGCGGTTCTCAGTCGCGCGCCAGCCGCTTGGGGCGCAGAAAAGTGAAGCCCGGCGCGAGGCCGGGCTTCGATGGCGTGCGGGAGAGAGAGAGAGTCACACGCCAGTTACACGCACTAACGACAGAGCGTTTCTTACCAGGTGAAGCGCGGGCCGACGAACCACTCGCGGTCGCCCGCCTTGGCCAGCTTCACTTCGCCACTCAGGCCCCAGTTCTGGTTGAACTTGGCGGTGGCACCGACGCGGCCGTAGAACTCGCCGTCCGGGTTGTAGCCGTGCTTCTTGCTGAAATCTTCGTAGCCGGCCAGCGCGTAGCCTTCCAGGTACGGGTTGAACGCGGTGCGCACGCCCACTTCAGTGGAGTAGCCATTGAAGTCCAGGCCGCGCTTCTCGTCGTACTTCTGATAGGCCACGCGGGCCACCAGGTCGGTGTTCGGTGCGATGCCGTAGTTGTAGCCGACACCCAGGCGCCACTGGTCGACGTCATTCTTGAAGCGGTCGGTTTCCTGCGCGCTGTAGTCGCCGAAGATGTGGAAGTTCGGGTGGACGGCCACCGAGCCCTTCACGCCCCAGCCATCGGCGTCGCCGCCCTTGGCATCGGTGTTCACATAGCCGCCTTCAACGTAGTTGTACGACAGGCCATCGGCAGCCGATGCAGCGAACGGCAGGGCAGCCAGCAGACCCAGGGCAAGCAGCGAATTCTTGTTCATCGGGACACACCTTTAATTATTTTGGTTTCGTCGACCGCCTCCCGGGAGGGGGAGAGAGGAGAGGCGGTCGACAGGTGTGAATTATCCGTTTGTTGGCGAAATCAGCCCTGAATATTGAACTAACCGGTACATGAATGAAGTTGCTGTTCAGGGAACTCTGGCGCTGGTCGACAGTAGACGGGCAACCATAGGTTTGCGTTTTGGCTGAACCTATGGTTGCGCAAGGGCTGAGAACCTATGGTTGCAGTGACTTAGGGGCAGAGCTGACGTCCGCGGCTGATTGGCCCTCGCCAACAGCCCAGGAGGCAAGCGCCGCCGTGACATCGGTCCAACCTTGTCGGTCCTTAACAAGTAAGGAGCCCCTTTATGTGCCCTACGAGGGTTCGCGGGGAGTCGGACGAAGCATGCGGTTGGCCTTAGCGACTCAGGACTAGTAGTGGTCGACATCGCTAGAGTCTCGTCCGCTACGGGCCGTACGCTGACGCGCCTCGCTCCTCTTGAAGTTCACGGCTGCTTCATGCCAGAAGCTGACATCGCTAGGCTACCTCCGACGCTTCTCAGAGGCCTTAATATCAAGCCCGCCTTAACGCTGCATGCGGCTAAGACCGGCGGCACTCCATCTACTAAATGGGCCCTGCGTCGGGCCGGCATTGTGGAGCGTTGCCGAAGGGCTATGGAAGGTGCCGGACGACCTGGCCGAGCGTGGCCGCCAGTACGACGCGCAGCGCCTGGGCGGCGTGGCCGTGGAGCTGAAATCGCACTTGCCCATCGAGCGGCAGGCCCGCGTGATCGGGGCCACGTGGCTCGACCAGCAGTTGATCGGCGGCGGCTCGGGCCTGGGCGACCTAGGCTTTGGTGGCGAGGCCAGGCCATGCAACAGCGCGCCGACTTCCTGGCCGAACAGGCGCTGGCCGAGCGGCGCGGGCAGCGCGTGATCCTGGCGCGCAACCTGCTGGGCACGCTGCGCAACCGGGAACTGGCACAGGCCGCGAAGGACATTGCCGCTGAAACCGGCCTGGAGCATCGCCCGGTGGCCGACGGGCAGCGTGTGGCTGGCATCTACCGGCGCAGCGTCATGCTCGCCAGCGGGCGCTACGCGATGCTGGACGACGGCATGGGATTCAGGTTGGTGCCGTGGCGGCCGATGATCGAGCAGCGGCTGGGGCAGCATATCGCCGCCGTGGTGCGCGGTGGCGGCGTATCTTGGGAGCTTGGACGGCAGCGCGGGCCAAGTATTTCTTGAGACCCTTCATCTACTTGTCGAACGGCCGAGCGCCTTCATCAGCCCCGGCTTCTGGCTCGCAAAGGTGCCATAGAAGACCTCATTACCGATGAGCGTGATCGGAGCCACGCGCACGCCGGTTCGTGACTTGGCTTCCGCAGAAATCTTCGGGTCGGTCAGGTCGCGTTCTTCAAACACGATGCTCTGCTGGGACAGCCACTCCTTCAGCACCCGGCAGTCCGGGCAGGCTGGAGTGCTATAGATGATGATGCGCGGGGTGCTGGCTTGGTTCATGGTCGTGCCTTCACTTTCCCCGAGCGGCAAGCCAGCTCTTCATCATGGCGATCTCTCCTTCCTGCGCAGAGATAACCTCCTGAGCCAACTCGCGGACCTCCGGGTCCTTGCCGTACTGCAACGCCACCTTGGCCATGTCGATCGCGCCCTGGTGATGCGGGATCATGCCGCGCATAAAGTCCACATCGGCATCGCCGCTGAAGTCAATCATCATGTCGGCGTGCATGCGGTCATTGCCGGCACGGTAGGCGGTCGTCGAGGCGTCGCCCGAGCTGCCGGTCCCCGCCTGTTGGCCGCGTTCTCCAAGCCACTTATTCATCATGGCGATCTCGCCTTCCTGCGCAGAGATAACCTCCTCGGCCAACTTGCGGACCTCCGGGTCCTTGCCGTACTGCAACGCCACCTTGGCCATGTCGATCGCGCCCTGGTGGTGCGGGATCATGCCGCGCATGAAATCGACGTCGGCGTTTCCAGTGAACTGCGCTCCCATCCCCGCGTGCATCTGGTCGTTCACGGCGCGATACGCGGTCG
Organism: Stenotrophomonas sp. GD04145; assembly: GCF_029835135.1. NCBI lineage: Bacteria > Pseudomonadati > Pseudomonadota > Gammaproteobacteria > Lysobacterales > Lysobacteraceae > Stenotrophomonas > Stenotrophomonas sp. GD04145. Next base: position 21,469 of record NZ_JAODZG010000023.1, read on the forward strand.
TGGAAGGACTGTCATTGGCCGAGGCGCTGGAGGGCATCGCGTGCCCATGGTGACCTCCGCTCGCATTGGCCTGCATCACTTCACCCGACGGGACCACCTTCTTCTGAACGGCCCTCAGGCCGATGGCGACCACGACGGCGCCCGCAATGAACAACAGGCTGAACTTGTTGACTCTCATGAAAAACTCCTTGAATGAGGTTGATGGAGTCACTGTAGGGCCTCCCATTGTTGGAAGGTCAAGGCCCTCATTTCGCCGTTGATGCCGATGAAAACCCTCGGCGCAAGATCCAGTCCTTCACTTCCGCCGCCTACGACAACGCGCTGTCGAAGCTGCAGCGGTGGAGGCAGGTGATGTAGCGCCTGAGGTGACCGCTAGATGGAACACCTTCCGCATCGGCCCGATCAGCCCGGACCTAGCCGCACCGGCTTTCGCGCGGTCTGCCACAGCAGCGGCACCAAGATCAGCGCCAGGGCCGGGAAGATCATCCAGTTGACCGCCTGCCAGCCCGAGTTGTGCAGGATCGATCCCGCGAGGAACGACACGGCCGCCGTGGCGGCGAAGACGAAGAAATCGTTCATGCCCTGCGCCTTGCTGCGCTCGGCCGGGGTGTGGCAATCGGTGACCATCGCCGTCGCGCCAATGAAGCTGAAGTTCCAGCCGATGCCCAGCAGCGCCAGCGAGCCCCAGAAGTGGGACAGGCCGAGCCCGCCCAGGGCCACCACCCCGGAGGCGGCGAGCAGCACCATGCCCACGGCGGTCACGCGCTCCTTGCCGTAGCGCACCATCAGCCGCCCAGTGAAGAAGCTCGGCCCGAACATCGCCAGCAGGTGCCACTGGATTCCCAGGGCGGCGTTGTCCACCGAATGCCCGTGGTTGACCATCGCCACCGGCGCGGCGGTCATCACGAACGCCATCACCCCATAGGACACCACGCCTGCGGCCACGGCCAGCGCGTAGCGCGGCATCGCCAGGAGCTGCAGCACCGTGCGGCCGCTGTCGGCGGCGGCTTCGGCCGGGGTCTGGCGCGGCGTGCGCAGCATCAGCAAGATCGGCAGGGCGATCAGCGGCAGCAGCGCTTGGCTGAGGAAGCTGCCGACGTAGGGCGTGCCCGCTACCGCGTCGCGCGTGAAGATCACCAACTGCGGCCCGATGATGGCACCCGCGAGAGCCCCCACCATCACCCAGGAAATCGCCTTGGCCTTGAGCGCGTCCTCGGCGGTGTCGGCGGCTGCGAAGCGGTAGCTCTGCACATACGCGCCGTAGAAGCCCGCCAGGAAGGTGCCGGCGCAGAAGATCCAAAACGAGGCCAGCATGATGCCCAGCGCGGCGATCAGGCCCGAGGCCACGCCGAAGCCGACCCCGACCACGTATCCGTTGCGGCGGCCATGGCGCCGCATGATGAACGCCGCAGGCAAGGTGCCGATGGCAAGACCCAGGCCGAACAGGCTCACAGGCAAGGTGATCGAGGCCGAGTCCTTGGCAAGCTGCTGGCCGACCAGCCCGCCCAGCGACATCACGATGGGCGCGCTGGCGCCACCGAGCGCCTGCGCGGCGGTGAGAACGCCGATGTTTCGGCGCGTGATGCTCTGGTCGGTCATGGGCGGTCCTTCTTGTTCGTTTGTCTGGCCGGAATTATTACACGCATGAATATATGTTCAGTTATTAGACCATGATTCGGCCATACGATGCTCATGAACCGCCGCAGCCTGGTCGCTCCTCGCAAATCTCCCGAGCGGCAGAAGGAACAGCCTGCCGTTCCAATGCGAGCAGGTGCTCTTTCACCCGGGTCAGTTGCGCCATGCGTTCCTCGACACAGGCGAGATGGTCCCGGACAGCCTGCGTCAGCAGCTCGGGTTCCGGGGACTCGCGATGCGTCCAGCCCAGCAAGTTGCGCATGTCATCCAGGCCGATGCCCGGCGCGCGGTAGTTGCGAATCAGGTAAAGCCGCTCGACATGGGCCGGGCCATAGCGCCGGTAGTTGTTGCGGGACCGCTCGGGAGCGGGCAGCAGGCCCTCCCGTTCGTAGAACCTGATGTTCTCAGGGGCGTGCCGGTCAAGCGCGCGAGTTCACCAATCCTCATCCAGCTCTCCGCGCGCAGCGATGGGGGACGCCACCGCTGCGCGCCGGCCCTCATCCCGGCGACCGGGCGGGCTGCTGCGCCGTGGCGCCCGATTGCACCGTGTGCTCAGTCCAGCCGCCGCCCAGCGCCTTGTACAGATGGATGAGGTTGTTCAGCCGCGTCAGGCGCGTGCGCACCAGGGTCTGCTGCGTGCCGTAATGCGTGCGCTGCGCGTCGAGTACAGTGAGGTTGTTGTCCACGCCCTCCTGGAAGCGCTGCTCGGCCAGCTCGTAGGCCTTCTGGCTGGCCGCCACCAGGAGCTGCTCCGCGCGGATCTGCTCATCGAGCGTGCGCTTGCCCGCCAGGCCGTCGGCCACCTCGGCGAAGGCCGCCTGGATGGACTTCTCGTAGTTGGCGATCTCGATGCGCTTCTGTACGTGCGCCACGTCCAGGTTGGCGCGCAGCGCGCCGCCGCGGAAGATGGGCAGCGTGATCTGCGGCAGGAAGCTCCAGGCCCGCGAGCCCGAATCGAACAGGCCGTCCAGCGAAGCGCTGGCCGTGCCCGCCGAGCCCGTGAGGCTGATCATCGGGAAGAACGCGGCCCGCGCCGCGCCGATGTTGGCGTTGGCGCCGATCAGCATCTGCTCGGCGGCGCGGATGTCCGGCCGGCGCGCGAGCAGTTCGGACGGCAGGCCGCTCGGCAGGCCGGTCGGCACGATGTCGTCCGGCAGCGCCATGGCCTCGTCAAGCTGCCGGGACAGCTCCGGCGTCAGCGGCTGGCCCAACAGCAGCACCAGCGCGTTGCGGTCCTTGGCCGCCTGCCGCGTGTAGGCGGCATGGTTGGCCTCGGCGGTGCGCAGCGCGATCTCTGCGCGGCGCAGGTCGAGCTGCGTGGAGTTGCCCGCTTCCACCAGTTGGGTGGTCAGCCCGTAGGAGCGCTTCTGCGTGGCGAGGGTGTCGCTCGTCAGGCGCAGCAGTTCCTGGTCGGCACGCAGCGTGAGGTAGGCGCTGGCCACCTCGGACACCAGGCTCATCTGCGTGGCGATGCGGGTCTCGTCGAGGGCCAGGTAGGACGCCAGCGCCCGGTCGCTGAGGCTGCGGACGCGGCCCCACAGGTCCAGTTCCCAGGCGGCCGTCACCCCGGCCACGTCGTAGCGCCGGAGCACGTCGCTTTGCCCCGTGGTGCTGAGGTCGGCCGGTGCGCGCTCTGACGCGCCGCGGGCGGAAACGCCCAGGTTCGGCAGCATCTCGGCACGCTGGATACGGTACAGCGCCTGAGCCGCCTCCACGTTGAGCGCGGCCTTGCGCATGTCGCGGTTGTTCTCCAGTGAAATGCCGATCAACTGCTGCAGCAGCGGGTCGCGGAAGAAGTCCCGCCAGCCGATCTCGGCCGTGATCGCGTCGTCGGGCGTCGCGGCCGCCGGTTCCACATAGGCCGCGCCCGAGGGATAAGCCGTGTCGATCGGCGCTGCGGGCCGGTCATACTTCGGTGCCATGGAGCAGCCAGTCAACGCCGCCGCGAGGGCGAGCGGCGCCAGCGTCCTGGCGGGTCGTGTGAATGCGAAAGATGTTTTCATGTCGTATGTCCTCCTGGCCGTCATGCGTGCTGGTCGGTCATGCCGACACGGGCATGGCGCGCTTCGCGGCGCAGCGCCAGCTTGCGCACCACGACGTAGAACACCGGCGTCAGCACCAGGCCGAATACCGTCACGCCCAGCATGCCGGCGAACACCGCGATGCCCATGGCGTGGCGCATCTCGGCGCCCGCACTGCTGGCCAGCACCAGCGGCACCACGCCAGCGATGAAGGCGAACGACGTCATCAGGATCGGGCGCAGCCGCAAGCGCGCGGCTTCAAGCACGGCTGCCAGCGGATCGGCCCCTTCGCTTTCCTTCGCGCGGGCGAACTCCACGATCAGGATCGCGTTCTTGGCGGCCAGGCCGACCAGCACCACGAAACCGATCTGCGTGAAGATGTTGTTGTCCCCCCCAGAGAGCCAGACGCCGGCGATCGCCGAGAGCAGCGCCATGGGTGCAATCAGCAGCACAGCGAACGGCAGCGACCAACTGTTGTACTGGGCCGCCAGGAACAGGAAGGCGAGCAGCACCGCCAGCGCGAAGATATAGATAGCAGTATTGCCAACTCGCTTTTCCTGGAAAGTCAGGTCCGTCCATTCGTAGGTCATACCGTCCGGCAGCGATTCGCTCACGATCTTCTCAATCGCGGCGGTGGCCTGGCCGGATGAGTAGCCCGGCGCTGGCCCGCCGCTGATGTCGGCCGAGGGGAAGCCGTTGTAATGCATCACCCGGTCGGGGCCGGAACTGCGCTCGATGGTCGCGATCGCGCTCAGCGGGATCATGTCGCCCGCTGCATTGCGCACCTTGAGCATGCCTATGTCCTCAGCCTGCATGCGGAACTGCGCATCGGCTTGGGCCATTACCCGGTAGGTGCGACCGAAGCGGTTGAAGTCGTTGACGTAGAGCGAGCCAAGGTTGACCTGCAGGGTGTCGAACACCTCGGTCAGCGACACGCCCTGCGACTTGGCCTTCACCCGGTCGATGTCCACCTGCAACTGCGGCGCATTGGTCTGGAAGCTGGCGAGCATGTTCGCCAGCTCGGGCGCCTGCATGGCCTTGCCCATGATCTGGCCCTGTGCTTGTGCAAGCGCCTCGGGACCCAGGCCCGCCCGGTCCTCAATCTGCAGCTTAAAGCCGCCCATAGAACCCAGGCCCGGCACCGGCGGCGGCGGGAAGATGCCGACGAAGCCGTCCGGGATCTGGCTGAACTTGCCCATGAGCTTGCCCTGGATGGCGAAGGCCGACAGCGACGGGTCCTTGCGCTCATCGAAGGGCTTGAGCATGGCGAACATCAGCGCGGTGTTCGGCTGGTTCACCGGTCCATTGACCGACAGGCCCGGGAAGGCCACCACGCTCTCGACGCCCGGCTCAGCCAGTGCGATCTTGGTCATCTCCTTGACGACCGCCTCGGTGCGATCCAGCGAGGCGCCGGTCGGAAGCTGGGCGATGCCCACGAGGTAGTACTTGTCCTGGGCGGGCACGAAGCCCGCAGGCACCTTGTGGAAGCCCAGCCAGGTCAGGCTCAGGAAGCCGACGTAGAGCAGCAGCACGATGGCGCTGCCGCGCACCGCGCGGCGCACGCCCCCGACGTAGGAATTCGAGGCGCGGTCGAAGAAGCTGTTGAAGCGGCGGAAGAAGCCGCCGAACACGCCATCGATGATGCGCGTGACGCGATCGGGCTTGGCCGCGCCGTGGTGCGGCTTGAGCAGGATGGCGGCCAGCGCTGGCGACAGCGTAAGCGAGTTGATCGCCGACAGGATGGTCGAGAACGCGATGGTTAGCGCGAATTGGCGATAGAACTCGCCCTGCAGCCCCGACAGGAACGCCGAGGGGATGAAGACCGCTGCCAGCACCGAGGTGATGGCCAGGATCGGGCCAGTCACTTCATCCATCGCCTTGCGCGCCGCGTCCTTGGGTGATTCGCCCAGCGCTATGTGGCGCTCCACGTTCTCCACCACCACGATGGCGTCATCCACCACGATGCCGATGGACAGCACCAGTCCGAACAGCGACAGTGTGTTCAGCGAGAAACCGAACATGTGCATCACCGCGAACGTGCCGACCAGCGAGACCGGCACGGCGATCAGCGGGATGATCGACGCGCGCCAGGATTGCAGGAACAGCACCACCACGATCACCACCAGGAAGATGGCCTCCAGCAGCGTGACGGCGACGGACTGGAGCGAGGCGCGCACGAAGACCGTGGGGTCGTAGGCGACGCTATACTCAATGCCGTCGGGGAACTTGGCTTGAAGTCGGTCCATTGCCGCGCGCACCGCGCTAGACACATCCAGCGCGTTCGCGCCCGGGCTCTGGATGATCTGTATCCCCACCGCCGGCTCGCCATTGAGCAGGCTGCGCAAAGAGTAGGAATCGGCCCCCATCGAGATGCGGGCGACATCCCGCAGGCGAGTTACCTGGCCGTCGGCGCCCGTCTTCACGACGATCTCGCCGAATTGCTCCTCGCTCGACAGTCGGCCCAGAGTGTTGACCGTGACCTGGAACGCCGCCGAGGCATCCGGCTGCTGACCAACCGAACCAGCGGCAACCTGTATGTTCTGCTCGCGGATGGCGGCAACCACGTCGCTCGCGATCAGCCCACGAGCAGCGACCTTGGCGGGTTCGAGCCAGACCCGCATCGAATACTCCCCGGCGCCCCAGACTAGGACATCGCCGACGCCTGGCGTACGAGCCAGCTCATCCTTCACATGAAGTGTGGCGTAGTTGGAGACGTACAGCGGATCATATCGACCTCCAGGCGAAAGCAAATGCACCACCATGAGAACGTCCGGCGACGTTTTCTCGGTGACAACACCGATGCGCTGAACTTCAGGCGGTAGGCGCGGCAACGCCCGCGAGACCCGGTTTTGCACCTGGATCTGCGCAATGTCGGCGTTGATATGCTGCTCGAAGGAGACGGTGAGCACCATTTTCCCGTCGGTGGACATCTGAGACTGCATGTACATCATGCCTTCTACGCCGTTGATCGCCTGCTCCAGCGGTGATGCCACGGTATCGGCGATCACTTGCGGGTTGGCACCGGGATAGCTAGCGGTGACCTGCACCGTGGGAGGCGTGACCTGCGGGTATTCGCTCAGCGGCAGCTGGAAGTAGCTGATCGCGCCCGCGATCAGCATCAGCAGCGACAGGACGATGGCGAAGACCGGCCGGTTGATGAAGAAGCGGGGGAAATTCATTTGCGGGCCTCCGCCGAGCCGGCCGCGCCGTCAGCCTTGGCGGGGTCCGCGCCACCGGCCTTGGCAGGCGCCGCAGCGGGAGCCGGAGCGTTTGCCGCAGCCTTGGTCGCGCCGGCCGCGCCTGCGGCCGGTGCCGCGGGCGCCTGCATGGGCACCATGCGCGGCGTGACCGCCATGCCGGGGCGCACGAGGCCCTTGATGATGATCTTCTCACCGGCCTGCAGGCCGCCGTTGATGACGCGCAGCCCGTCCACCACCGGCCCCAGTTCGATGGGCCGGTACTGGGCCTGGTTGTTCTCGCCCACAACCAGCACGTAGTTGCGCCCTTGGTCGGTGCCCACGGCCTGATCGTCGATCAGGACGGCCTCGCGCGCCGCGCCGGTGGACAGCTTGGCCCGGACGAACATGCCGGGTGCCATGCGCCCATCCGGATTGGGCACAACGGCGCGCACGCGGATCGTGCCGGTGCTTCGGTCAATGGTGTTGCCCACGAAGTCGAGCGCGCCCCTGTGCGGGAAACCCTTGTCCGTGGTCAGCCCGACCTGCACGGGCAGCGAGGCCTTGCCGCCGGCGCCCGCAGCGGGCCGCGAGCGGCTCACGACGTTGAGGTACGTGGCTTCGTCGATGTCGAAGTACACGTGCAGCGGGTCGATGGACACGACCGTGGTCAGCAGCGTGGCCGCGCCGGCGACACCGCCGCTGACCAGGTTGCCCTCGGTCACGAGCACGCGGTCAACGCGCCCGGCGATGGGCGCCGTGACGCGGGCGTAGGACAGATCCAGCCGCGCCGCAGCGACGGCGGCCTTGGCCGCTTGCACCTGGGCCTGGCGCGCACTGCGCGCGGAGACGGCATCGTCGTAGGTCTTGCGCGCGACAGCGCCGGTCGCCACCAGGCGCTCGGCGCGGTCGAAGTCGGCCTGGGCCTGACTGGCCAGCACCTCGGCCTGTTGCAGTTGCGCCGCAGCCGTGTCGAGCGAGACCTGGAACGGCCGGGGGTCGATCTGGAACAGCAGTTGTCCCTTGCGCACCAGTCTGCCCTCGGGGACGCTCACAGCATCGACGGCGCCGCCGACCCGCGAGCGCAGCTCGACGGTCTTGGGCGCGGCCAGGAAGCCGGTGTACTCGGCCGATGGCGCGACCGTGCGGGTGATGACCTCGGCCACGGGCACCTGCGGCGCCATCGGCGCGTCCGCCGGGGGTGCCGCGGCCTTGCCCTCGTCCTTGGCGTCGCGGGCGGCAATCGCTATGCCCCCGACGGCTGCGATGACGCCTGCCACCACAACGATTCTGATTTTTTTACGCATGGAAGTGCCCCTTTCTTGGATGCAGGACTCCGGCCCTTCCGAAGCGCTCTGCAGAAATTTGTGTGGAGGCTGGGCGTTACAACGAAGGCAAGGTCAAGCCCTTTGGGTTGCCCTAGCGGGCAGGCTGCATGGACAAGGTGGTGGGGAACCCCGCGTCGTCGCCGTGGCCACTCCGACATCCAGCTCACGAATGCCGTTATGCGGTTGAACCGGTCGGTCTTGTGGGTGATTGCGAGCGCGGGAGGCTCAGGCGTCCAAGCTGCCGCCGCCCATTGCTGTGCCTGCGCGGCATCCCGGCGCCCAGGCAGGGCCCGCGATTCAGGCTGTTGCGCCCAGGCCGCATCGAGGACGTCCTTGAGGCTAACCGGCGGCGTGGGTACCGGCGCCTCGCAACCTGCCATTCGCCTGGGTGCTTGGGCCTGGTCAGTCGTCGGCTTTGTCCTCGGAAATGTGGACCGCCATGTCCTGCAGCACCTGGCTGACGTGCTGGTCCGCGATGCTGTAGAAGATGTGCTTGGCTTGGCGTTCGCCGCGCACGAGGCGCGCTCCGCGCAGCAGCCGCAGGTGATGGCTGACCAGAGACTGCGACAGGTCGAGCGCTTCGGCGATGTCCCCCACGGCGACCGAGCCATGCATGCACTGCAGCAGGATCTTCAATCGCGATTGGTCGCCCAGCAGGCGGAAGGTCTCGGCCAGAACAGCGACGTCACTTTGCGACATTGCGAGGGCATCGGTCGCCGCGTCGTGGCTGGTGGTCGAGCATTGCGCGGTGTCGGCGCTGGTGGTTTCGCGGGACGTCATGGATGCAAATCCTCAAGTGGAGTGCGAGCCGGCTCGCGCGGCCTCAATGCCTGTGACCAGGAGCGGAATGGTCGTGGTCATGGCCGTGGCTGTGCCCGCCGCCATGCTTGTGATTGCCATGATCATGGCCGCTGTGGTCATGACCGCTGTGGTCATGACCGCTGTGATCGTGGCCGCTGTGGTCCTGACGCTCCGACGTGGGCTGCAAGCTGCAGACGTTCTCGTCGGTGCCCGAGTTCCAGTCGATCCCGACCGTGGCGTGTTCGATGCTGAATTGCTCTCGAAGCACCGCTTCGACGCGTTTGACCACGGCGCGTGCTTCCTCGTCCACGTTGGGGCGAACGTGCAGCGTGGCCATCGTGCGCCCGGAGGTGAGCTGCCACACGTGAACGTGGCTGACGGCCGCCAGGCCCGGCACGGCGCCCATCAGGCCTTGCTCCACCTTCTCCGGCGAAGCATCCTCCGGCGCGCCTTCCAGCAGGATGTGGATCGACTTGGCGAGCAGCTTCCATGCGCTGCGCAGGATCAGCGCCGCCACCAGGACCGACAGGATGGGATCTATCGGCGTCCAGCCCGTGAGGTAGATGACGATCGCAGCGACGATGGCGCCGACCGAGCCGAGCAGGTCGCCCATCACGTGCAGGATGGCCCCCTTCACGTTGACGTGATCGGTCTCTCCGCGGGTCATGATCCACAGCACGAGCACGTTCACCAGCAGGCCGAGCACGGCGACGATCATCATCGGGCCGGCAAGGATCACGGGCGGCGCCTGCAGCCGCTCCCACGCCTCGTAGGCGATCCAGGCGACGATCGCGAACAGGGTCACGGCGTTCAGGAAACCGGCGATGACCTCGAAGCGCAGGTAGCCGAAGGTGCGCTTGCTGTCGGCCGCGCGGCGGCCGAACCGGAATGCTGCGTAGGCCAGTGCGAGCGCCGCGGCGTCGGTCAGCATGTGGCCCGCGTCGGCCAGCAAGGCCAGCGAGCCCGACAGCACGCCTCCGACGGCCTCCACAACCATGAAGCCGAAGATCAGGAAAAAGGACAGCAGGACCTTGCGCTCGTTGGCGCTGGTCACGGTCGGGGTGTGGTCATGATCATGGTCGTGATCGTGATCGTGACCATGGTCATGTGCGTGGGATTGGGACATGGGGCCTCGGGAAACTGGGTCTTTGACTGTGGCTCAAAATATAACACATGAATATGTGTTCATGTGAATTGATTTGCACATTTGTGTCCGCGTCTCACCACGGCCGGGATGCCGCTCCGGGCAATTGCCTTAGCCTGGCTCGGCGACCATTCCCCACGCCTGGCAAGCAGCCGTTGATCTAACATCCAGTGGCAATATCCCCCCTGGGGGGATATGATTTCAGCATGGAAGACATGCATAAGCACACCACCCATCCCGACCTGGTGAAGCGGCTCAAGCGCGCCGAGGGGCATCTGCGGCACGTCATCGGGATGATCGAAGGGGGAGAAACCTGCCTCGACATCGCCCGCCAGCTCGCGGCGGTGGAAAGCGCGGTGACGGCGGCCAAGCGCGTCCTGATCCACGACCACATCGACCACTGCCTGTCCCATGACGAGGACTCCGTTCTGACCGAAATGAAGGCGCTGACCAAACTGCTCTGAGGCCGTCCGATGCTCTCCGTGCTGAAGAACCGCACCTACCGCCACCTGTTCACCGCCCAGGTGATTGCGCTCGTCGGCTCCGGCCTGATGACGGTGGCGCTCGGCCTGCTGGCCTACGAGCTGGCCGGCGCGGATGCAGGCGCGGTGCTCGGGACGGCGCTGGCCATCAAGATGCTGGCGTACGCGGGGGTCGCGCCGGTCGCGCAGGCCTTCGCCGACCGGCTCCCGCGGCGCTCGCTGCTCGTGGCGCTGGACCTCGTGCGAGCGGCCGTCGCGCTGTCCCTGCCCTTCGTCACCGAGGTCTGGCAGATCTACCTGCTGATCTTCGTTCTGCAGGCGGCGTCCGCCGGCTTCACGCCGACCTTCCAGGCCACCATCCCGGACATCCTTCCCGACGAAGAGGACTACAGGAAGGCGCTGTCGCTGTCCCGGCTGGCCTACGACCTGGAAAGCCTGATTTCCCCGATGCTGGCCGCCGCGCTGCTGACCGTCATCAACTTTCACAACCTGTTCGCAGGAACGGTGCTCGGTTTCCTCGTTTCAGCCGCTCTCGTGGTCAGCGTGCGGTTGCCCACGTCCGTCCCCGGCCGGCGCCGCGGCATCTGGGAGCGAACGACGCGCGGCACGCGCATCTACCTCGCCACGCCACGCCTGCGGGGCCTGCTGGCGATCAGCCTGGCCGTCTCGGCGGCAGGCGCGATGGTGTTCGTGAACACGGTGGTGCTCGTGAAGGCGCGTTTCGGCCTGGGCGAAGTCGAGGTGGCGTGGGCACTGGCGGCGTTCGGAGGCGGCTCGATGGTGGCCGCCTTCGTCTTGCCGTCCCTACTGGAGAAAGTAGCCGACCGACCCGCGATGCTCACCGGCGCCGCTGTCCTCGTCGTGGGCACGGCGATCGGCGCACTGCTGCCGAGCTATGTGCTGTTGCTGCCGCTGTGGCTGGTGATCGGCTTTGGCTACAGCGTGGCGCAGACGCCATCCGGCCGTCTTCTGCGCCGCTCGGCCCACGCCGAGGACCGTCCAGCGATCTTCGCGGCCCACTTCGCGCTGTCGCACGCCTGCTGGCTCATCTGCTACCCGCTGGCCGGACGCTTCGGCGCGGCCACGGGGCTGCAATCGACGTTCGTCGTCATGTCCTTGATCGGCCTGGCTGGCGTGGCGCTGGCGCTTCGGCTGTGGCCGGCCAGCGACCCGTCGGACTTGGCCCATGACCATCCGAACCTGTCGGCGGATCACCCCCACTTGCGTCAGCACGCGAACCAAGGCGGGCACCATCACGTGCTGGTCGTGGATGACTTGCACCGGATCTGACCGAAAGGATAGGCCTCACGGGACGCGGTAAGGGCTGTTTCGCACCAAGGCTAGTCGTCGCTGTTGTCCTCAACGATGTGGATGGCCATGTCCAGCAGCACCTGGCTCACGTGCTTGTCCGCTACCTCATAGAAGATCTGCTTGGACTGGCGCACGCCCCTGACCAGACGGGCTCCACGCAACAGTCGAAGGTGATGGCTGACCAACGACTGCGAGAGTTCGACGGCTTCCGCGATGTCGCTTACCGACGTGGACCCCTTCATGCAGCACAGCATGACCTTGAGCCGCGACGGATCGCCCAGGAGCCGGAAAGTCTCGGCCAGGATGGTCACGTCATTCTGTGACAGGGAGGCCAGATCGGTGCTTGGGCCCTTCGGTGGGGCACTGACTGGTTTGCGTGGAGTCATCTCTCAAAAATTCCTACCCTCGAACGGCTGTTCGTGCCCTTCAGGATCAACGAGGCTGCGACCGCTTGAGCGCGCGCACAGCCCGGGACCAGGGCGAGCCTGGCGACCAAGGCCCCTCGTTTCCCCCGTGCGCCGGGCCATTTCTGAAACCTGACAGTACCCGAAAAAAGCGCTTGACCTTCCCACGATGGTAAACCCCAAGCTCCCCCCGTGTCGAATATCAACTATGGGAAACAACCATGAGCATGCCAATAACGAGTGATGCTCGTGCCACCGCAGCAGCGATCAGCCTACCCATCGAGGGCATGACCTGCGCGAGCTGCGTCGGCCGAGTCGAGGCCGCCCTGGCCAAGGTGCCGGGCGTGGACAGCGTTTCCGTCAATCTCGCCAACGAGCGGGCGGACATCCGCCTGGCCGGTCCTGTCGATCGCATCGCGTTGATCCAGGCGGTCGAGAAGGTCGGCTACGACGTGCCGGCTGGCACCGTCGAACTGGCGGTCGAGGGCATGACCTGCGCCTCCTGCGTGGGCCGCGTCGAGAAGGCACTCAAGGCCGTGCCCGGCGTCACCGAGGCCACGGTCAACCTCGCGACCGAGCGTGCCACCGTGCGCGGCGTGGCCGCCGTGGCGGACCTGATCGCGGCCATCGAGAAGGTCGGCTACGAGGCCAACCCGGTGGATACCGGCGCGCAGGCCGACGAGGAAGCCGCCGAGAAGAAGGACGCCGAGCGCGCCGAACTCAAGCGCGACCTGACCCTGGCCGCCGTGCTGGCGCTGCCTGTGTTCGTGCTCGAAATGGGCTCGCACATGATTCCCGGCATGCATGAGTGGGTGGCTTCCACCATCGGCATCCAGCAGAGTTGGTATCTGCAGTTCGTGCTGACCCTGCTGGTGCTCGCCATTCCGGGCTGGCGCTTCTACGAGAAGGGCTTCCCGGCGCTGTTCCGCCTGGGTCCCGACATGAACTCGCTGGTCGCGGTCGGCACGGCCGCGGCCTTCGGCTATTCGATGGTCGCCACATTCGCGCCCAGTCTGCTGCCGGCCGGCACGGTGAACGTGTACTACGAGGCGGCCGCCGTCATCGTGGCGCTGATCCTGCTGGGCCGCTTTCTTGAGGCACGGGCCAAGGGCCGCACCTCCGAGGCCATCAAGCGCCTGGTCGGCCTGCAGGCCAAGGAGGCGCACGTGCTGCGCGACGGCCGCATCGTGGACATCCCGATCAACGACGTGGCGCAGGGCGACATCGTGGAAGTGCGCCCCGGCGAGCGCGTGCCGGTCGATGGTGAAGTGACCGAGGGCCGCAGCTTCGTGGACGAGTCGATGATCACCGGCGAGCCGATTCCCGTCGAAAAGGCGGAAGGCAGCACCGTGGTCGGCGGCACCGTCAACCAGAAGGGTGCGCTGACGCTGCGTGCCACCGCCGTGGGCGGTCAGACCATGCTGGCGCAGATCATCCGCATGGTCGAGCAGGCGCAAGGTTCCAAGCTGCCGATCCAGGCCGTGGTGGACAAGGTGACACTGTGGTTCGTGCCCGCCGTCATGCTGGCCGCCGTGCTGACCTTCTTGGTCTGGCTGGTGTTCGGCCCGTCGCCCGCGCTGTCCTTCGCGCTGGTCAATGCCGTGGCGGTGCTGATCATTGCCTGCCCGTGCGCCATGGGTCTGGCGACGCCGACCTCCATCATGGTCGGCACGGGCCGCGGCGCCGAGATGGGCGTACTGTTCCGCAAGGGTGAAGCCCTGCAACTGCTCAAGGACGCCAAGGTGGTGGCCGTGGACAAGACCGGCACGCTGACCGAGGGCCGCCCGGTCCTGACCGACCTGGAGATTGCCGACGGCTTTGACCGCAACCAGGTGCTGGCGAAGGTCGCCTCTGTCGAATCGCGCTCGGAGCATCCGATCGCACGCGCCATCGTCGAGTCGGCCGTGGAAGGTGGCATCGCGCTGCCGACGATGACCGACTTCGATTCGGTCACGGGCATGGGTGTGCGTGCCACCGTGGACGGCGCGCGTGTCGAGGTCGGTGCCGATCGCTTCATGCGTGAGCTGGGTTTGGACGTGAGCGGCTTCGCTCGCACGGCCGAGCGCCTGGGCAATGAGGGCAAGTCGCCGCTGTACGCCGCGATCGACGGCCGACTGGCCGCCATCATCGCGGTGGCCGATCCGATCAAGTCCAGCACGCCCGTGGCCATTGCCGCGCTGCACCAGCTCGGCCTGAAGGTGGCGATGATCACCGGCGACAACGCGCGTACCGCGCAGGCCATCGCCAAGCAACTGGGCATCGACGAGGTGGTGGCCGAAGTGCTGCCCGAGGGCAAGGTCGAAGCCGTGCGCCGCTTAAAGGCCACCCACGGCCAGATCGGCTACGTGGGTGACGGCATCAACGATGCGCCGGCGCTGGCCGAGGCCGACGTGGGCCTGGCGATCGGCACCGGCACCGACGTGGCGGTGGAGTCGGCCGACGTGGTGCTGATGTCCGGCAACCTGCAGGGTGTGCCCAACGCCATCGCGCTGTCCAAGGCCACCATCGGCAACATCCGCCAGAACCTGTTCTGGGCGTTTGGCTACAACACGGCCCTGATCCCGGTAGCTGCTGGCGTCCTATACCCCGCATACGGTGTGCTGCTGTCCCCAATTTTCGCGGCCGGAGCGATGGCGCTGTCCAGCGTGTTCGTGCTCGGCAACGCGCTGCGCCTGCGCCGCTTCCAGCCGCCGCTGGCGGCGGATACCGCTCATTGAGAAAGGAGGAACACCATGAACATCGGTGAAGCATCCAAGGCCTCGAAGGTCTCGGCCAAGATGATCCGCTACTACGAGCAGATCGGCTTGATTCCCCCGGCCGACCGGAACGATTCGGGCTACCGCGCCTATAGCCAGGACGACGTACACCGGCTGCACTTCATCCGGCGTGCGCGCGACCTCGGCTTCTCGGTGGCCGAGATCACGGACCTGCTGGGACTGTGGAACGACAAGTCGCGCCAGAGTGCCGACGTCAAGCGCCTGGCGCAGCAGCACATCTCCGAGCTGGACCGGCGCATCGCGAGCATGTTGGAGATGGCCGAGACGCTCAAGGCGCTGATCCGGTGCTGCGCCGGCGACGAACGGCCCGACTGCCCGATCCTGCACACGCTGGAGCAACTCGATACCAGCGACGACGAGCCCGAAGCGCGCACCGGCGCCGTGCCACGGCGTACAAGTGGCAACGCAGCGGCAACGAAGCCGCGTGCGCACTGAGCAGCCGGGAGAGACATGCCCAAGATCACCGTATTGCCCCATCCTGAACTGGCGCCCGAGGGCGCCGAGCTGAACGTGCCGGTCGGCACCTCGATCTGCGAGGCGCTGCTAGACAACGGCATCGAGATCGAACATGCCTGCGACATGAGCTGCGCCTGCACGACCTGCCACTGCATCGTGCGCAAGGGGTTCGATTCCCTCAACGAGGTCGAGGAGTGCGAGGACGACCTGCTTGACCGGGCCTGGGGGCTAGAGGCGCAATCGCGCCTGAGCTGCCAGGCCATCGTGGCGAACGAGGACCTGACCGTCGAGATCCCGAAATACACGATCAACCATGCCAAGGAGAACCACTAGGACCCAGCGTGCCGCCGCGGGCGCGCCGGCCTGCGGCGGGGTTGCTCTGGCAGACGGAGGACTGACGGCGTTGCAGCCTGACGACCGACCCGCGAGCCAGATGTCTACACCCCCTTGCACCACCGCCGGTTAGGCTGGAAATGTCGTCAAAGTCCTTCAATCCGTGATAGTCGGCGCTGCGGCCGGCCCGTGAAAAGTCCCACAGGAGAAGTCCAGCATGTCTGCGCCCAAACAAGCCACGCTCTACCGGATGGTCATGCCCGGCCATACCTGCCCCTACGGGCTGAAGTCGCTCGATCTGCTCAACCGCAAGGGCTACGAGGTCGAGGACAAACACTTGGCGAGCCGCGAGCAGACGGATGCGTTCAAGAAGGAGCATGGCGTCGAGACCACGCCCCAGGTCTTCATAAACGGGCGGCGCGTGGGCGGCTACGACGACCTGCGCAAATTCTTCGGCATGTCCGTGAAGGACAAGAACGCCGTGACCTACATCCCTGTGATCGCGCTGTTCGCCATGGCGGCCGCGATGGCGCTGGCGGCGAGCTGGGCGGCCTTCGGCCAGCTCTGGAGCATTCAGGCGGCAGAGTGGTTCGTGGCCTTTGCCATGTGTCTCCTGGCGCTGCAGAAGCTCAAGGACGTGGACGGCTTCGCGACGATGTTCCTCAACTACGACCTGCTGGCCAAGCGCTGGGTTCGGTATGCCTATTTCTACCCGTTCGCGGAGGCCATCGCAGGCGTCCTGATGGTCGCGGGCGTGGGGATGTGGGTGTCGATTCCGTTGGCGCTGTTCATCGGGACCGTCGGGGCCGTGTCGGTTTTCAAGGCGGTCTATGTCGATCGCCGGGAACTCAAGTGCGCCTGTGTGGGCGGGGACAGCAACGTGCCGCTGGGCTTCGTGTCCCTGACCGAGAACCTGATGATGGTGGCGATGGCCCTGTGGATGTGGGCCAAGGTCGCCTACCTTGGGATGCACTGAGCGCCGCGCCAGGTACGGCACAGCGCACGTGCTCGCATCGGCCGTCCTGTGTGCAGGCCGGCCACGACGCGGTGTTACTACGCGCGCGGCGGGAAGCCAGCTTCGCTCAGGGCCGCGGCGATCTGCTCTTGCGAGGCCGAGGTCTGGACCTCGACACGGCGGGTCGGCGGGTCCGTGACGATCTTAGCGTTGGGGTCGATCGTTTGGATCGTTTTCGTAACGGTGCGGGCGCAGCCGCCGCAGGTCATGTCTTCGAGATGGAATTGCATGGAAAACTCCTTTCGGGTTTGGGTGTTTGAAGTCTGGTCCTTGCCAAGGTTGGAAGGTCAAGCGCTATTTGCATCCCCGCTACACCAATCGGCCGAATGCTCATAGGGGCAAGGCCGTGGTGCTCTTTACCCGATCCAGCACGAAGCTTGTCTTGCAGTCCTGCACGCTGGGGTGCTTGAGCAGCGTGTCGAGCACGAAGCGAGAGTAGTGAGCCATGTTCTTGACGACCACCCGCAGCAGATAAGGCGTGTCCAAATCCAGCATCGTCGCCGCCGCCTTGGCGTCCTGGCTGTCGCCGGACGCGGCCGACCAGCGCGAGGCAGCCATCGCCAAGCGATTGGATCGGCTGTCGCGCCAAGCCGAGCGCATGGAGCGCGATCAGAACATCGCCATCGAAACGCTGGCTCTGTTCATCCGCTACTACCTCACCGTCAGCACGCCGGTTCCCGAAGCGCACCAAGACGCGGCCCGCGCGCAGGGCAAGGCGCGATTCGAGCAGTTCACCGAGCAGCTTGGCCGCCACCTGATGCGCGGGCGCAGCCTGGCGCGTGACGTGGTGGAGGAACTGCACCCCGACCCGATGCGGATGGAGGACGCAGCGGCAGCCGCTCAAGCACGGGAGCGTGCGTCATGAGCGCCGTTCCCCAATCCATGAGCGCCACGTCGCTCGACCGGCGCATCCAGATGCTGCGCACGGCAATGGGGCCGCTGAACGCCACCGCGCTCGAAGACCCCGACGTCGTGGAAATCATGCTCAACCCGGACCGCACCCTTTGGGTGGATCGCCTGTCTGTAGCCACCTCGCATCCATGGCAGTGTTCGCTTCGGGTCGAATAGGGGCCCTAGCATTCCTGATCGCGTCGTCGGCGCCAGCTCGTCTGCTTTCGGCCGGAACCTACGCGTATGCTAGCAATCACAGTCCACAAAACCTTGTGGCGATTCAACTTGAATGGACTGCTATGCGCCAGCTTTGGATTGAAGACGAGTGATGTGGTCGAAGGCAGCGAGTTTCGCCTCCGCTTGAGACTTGTAGTTGCGGCGAGCGTGCAGGACAGTTGAGTCGTCTAGCGCAGCCAAGGTACAGGCCCATTCTCCGCCGCGCGGGTAAACGGTAATGCGGAATCCATCCGAAGTGATATGCGGATTCCCCTTTGCCGAAACTTTCCACGCACGCGCAGTCCAACGCTTGCGCTTTGCTGCGCGGCTTTTCATAGAGGCTTCACGGGCTCGCGAGGCCGCCAGGTCGCCTTCCATGTGGCCGGCACATACACACCCAACCTCGAGAACGTTCGGGTAATCTGGGTGCTCCATGTGATGGACGTAGCGGATGGTTTGCGACTCGCACATCTCGCAATCGATCTGCGGCTCTCCAAGATCCTCAATATCTACGCAAGTCCAGCCGCGATGCGGCACTCCGGCTACAGACCACTTGCCTCGCCTATGCGCGACCAGCTCTTATTCTGTCAGAGGATTAGTTACTGCCATAGACCCTGACTACCTAGTAGCCGGACCCTAGAGTCCGGTCAAATGAATTATTCACAGCGCACCTTGTGGCAGGCTATCCCCTGATACCGCTCGATCTTATGTCCGCTGCGTCCGGGTATCAAGCACATGCATACCCCCACCACGAACAGGGCGGGAGCGAGCCCTTCAGCGGAGGTCTCCCTGGAGTCGAAACTGGAGGCTAGCATCGCTCGGGCCGAAACCTGCCTCAGTGCCCGCTTCTGGCCAGAACCGGACGTTCTGCACGAGTAGCGAGCATGTCTGCAGAGAGATGGCGGTTAGGTGGTCGGGTCCCGACGCTGTACCTTACTTGGCTCCAGCGGGCTGATCCGACGAAGCGGTGGTTGGGGCCTCGGCCAGTTCAGGCGAAATGAAGTTGGCATGCACCAAGGCAAGCTGCCCACCTTCAGCAGCGTAGTACTCGGTGACCCCGCAGTTGGGCACATCGCCTTCGCGGTCAAGGTCGAGGATGGCATCCTCGTCCATGCCTTCTAGAAGGTATCGCATGCAATTCACAATCACTTGGTGCGCGACGATCATCACGCGTGCACCGGCGTGGTTCCGTTGGAGATCCCCGACAACGCCGCGTAGCCGCAAGATGACATCACACCAGCTTTCTCCGCCCGGTGGGCGAAAGTAGAACTTTCCAACCAGCCGTCTCTGCGCGGCCAGTTCCGGGAAGGTAGCGACGATGCCACTGGAGGTGTAGCGGTCCAGAACGCCGAACTCCTTCTCACGCAGGCGCTCATCAATGATTAGACGGTGGCCAGGGCCAAGCGCGTCGGCCACGGCTTGGGCGGTCTGCCTTGCACGCATGTATGGAGAAGTCAGCACGATTTGCGGGCGTTGGTGCTCGGCAAGTCCCAGTACCCAAGCACCCAGTGCTTGCGACTGGCGCTCCCCCAGCGAGGAGAGAGGCACGTCCGCGTCGCGGTGTTCCAACTCGATTAAGGTGATGTTATTTGCCTCAGCGTGGTCTCGCGCAACGTTTCCGGCGCTTTGGCCATGCCGTACCACCCAGATCCGCTCTGGCCACCGCGCGGCAACCCCCTCCATCGCACTGTTCTGCTGCATATCAATCTCCCGCTTATCTGTCCGGGCGTTGTAGCGGGCATAAAGTCCTGCAAACGACTGGGTTGAGACATGGTTGAGACCTTGTCGACGACCGAGCCACCTTATCCCCGCTTGACGAAAAGCCGATGTCCGCTGCAAGCGCTCCCTTTCGCAGCGAAGCGCTATGCCTTTGCCTAAGCCTCCACATCGCGCATTGTTAGCGCCGTTTCAAGGCCGGTTTAGTGTCGGCTGCATCGGGCACATGCGCGGCGCAAGAAGGAAGTTCTGTATGTCATTGGGGGAGAGCGCGACACTGTCATAGCATTCGAATTGACTGCACCCCAAGCGAAACCTTTCAACTTTGAAGTCTTCCCGAGCTGCTTCAATGCCCTCCCCCAAGCGAGAGCTGAGCTAGTCGCTCATCGATTCTTAACCGCGCCAGATCCAACCCCGTGTCATCGTTGGCGTAGGGTGAGCCAAACAACGGGACCTCTACCCACCAGCATTCCTGACCGGGGTGTACGTAAGGCGCATGATCGTCTAGCAGAAGGGCCTCCCCGGCGTGAGATGTAACAAATCGCAGGTCCTTAGTTGGTCCGTACCATGAAACGTAGTGAAGCTTCCCAAACCAGCTCGGGGCCACACCCTCCGCCACGAGAAGCCTACAGATTTCTCGCACTCTTGACTCCGGAACAGTCGTAAAGAGTACTAGCTGACTGAACTTGATCCGCATCGCTTCCAGGAACGCGAACAGGCCAGGGCGTGGGATCTGGCTGACCGCATTTGAGATCAGCGTTCCTTCTAGGTCCATTGCAAGAATGGTTGGTCTCATACATCCCTCTGATCTTTAGCCAGACCTGCACGAAAGTCAGACCGCTTCAGGTGCGCATGAACAACAGTCAGCAGTACGACCGTATTCCAGCGTCCATGGTAAATGGCACCCCTTGCCTAGGTGCTGACGTGCTGCCCATCCAAGTAAGATCGCACATCCCGAAGTTCGCGCAAGCCTCCGCGACAAATAAAATCCAGCACGGTGTTACCAGCAAACATGGGCGCCATGTTAGGTCGCCTTATCCAGCCATCCGCCTGAACGGGGTCAGGCAGAAGGATATGAAGAGCTTTGTAAATGCCGAGTAGATAGCTAATCCGCACCAGGACCTCGGCATCGATATGCTCGTAGGCCCCTCGCGCCCATGCCTCATAAAAAGCATCGGGTGGGCTTCCAAGCAAAGCTCTCTGCTGAGGTCCGGACAGTTGCCATCGCGCAGCGAGGTTGAAGAACGCTCTCAATGCTGAGCCTGAAAGCTCTTCGCGACTGAGCTCATCTGTAGGGATGGTCATCATGTACTCATCTTCCAATCAACCTCCCTTAGAGGCACATCGTGGCGCAGCACAACCCCACGCCTACAGGTGCGCCGACATCTCTTTCAACAGTCGGCAGCATGCCCATGCTAGCGCAATCCACAAACTGTATTGCGTACTAAATCATCTGACATGCCAGCCGCTGTAGCAGCATGCATATCAGATGATCTGATACGTGATCAGATAATCTGCGCCCCACAAGCAAGAAGATGTGCTCGCTGTTTGCAATATGAAAGAGAGTGAGTGATGCTCGCCTACATGGTGCCCTTGTCGATACAAACGCTAGCACTTCGCGCAACGACTCCTGACCAGCTCGCCGAGCAGGTGGCGGAGGAGTACGGGCTCTATGTCCGGCTCTCAGAAGTGTGGATGCTGCTTGGCTACAACAGCATCAGCGCGGCCAGGCGCGCGGCGTATGACAACCGCCTGGGAATAGCAACCTCGACCATTCCCGGCAGGAAGGGGCGCATGATCCGATCCAGGGATCTCGCCCAATGGTTGTTCAATGCATCACGCGGCGCAGATCCCGTAACCAGTCGGCGGACCGCTCAATGATCCCAATCTGCCCATGGAGGTCCTCCAGATGAGCTAAGAAGACTCTCTGGGGCAGAAAAGACAAACCCCGGCTGGCAGGCCGGGGTCTGTTTAAGGCGCAGCGATGAGAACCGCTATGCCGAATCTACCCCCTTACCCCGATAAGAATCAACCCCTAGGCATTCCGGGAGGGAGGCGGCTGCCCGCCTCCCAGTAGATAGGCAGGGTTCCATGAATCAAGAAGAACTGGCCCAGCGTCTGCGGGAGCATGAGGGCCTAACTGTCGAACAGCGACAGCACATCCTTGAGATGGCTAGCTCGAGTCCAGCGCGGAAGCCAGGAAAAGGCGCGCTGAACAACGTTGTGACCCACTTCAACTCAGTCAAGTGTGGCCAGCTCATCACGCTGGAGAGTCATACCGTTGAACATATGTTCGCGCTGACTCTGGAGCTGGATCCGGATGTGCTTGGCTACTTCCCGCAGGTTGCCTGTAAGGGAGTGAGACTTGGCAATCATGTAAGGAGCGGCACCTTGGATTTTCTGGTCGTCCGCACCCGTCGCATTGAGCTGGTCGAATGCAAGGCCGGCTCCGCTCGTGACAGCTTGCTTGCGGCAAAGTCCGGTGAATGGGTCGACGTCGATGGAAATCTTCAGAACCTTGCCTATGGCCCTTGGGCAAGGCAGCGCGGCATGGAGCACGTCCTGTGGCTCAGTCCCTCCCGCGTCGACACGCCACTCCGGAACCTGCAGGTCATCTATAACGAGGTGCGTATGGTACCCGCCAACGAGGCTCAAGCCTTGGGCAGACGCATCCATGCGCATCTCGCCGACGGCCCCAAGAGCCTCGATTGGATGATCGAGACTATCGAGGGATTCAACGTGAGCCAAGCGGCGCTTCTGCTTGGAACCCGCTGGGCCTTCGGTCCAGTTGAGCATGTTCCGCTCACGGACACGAGCAACTTCTTTTTGACCTTGAATCAGGCTCAGGCTATTGAGATAGGAAGCAACTTCTTTGAGGTTGCCAGGCACTCTCGCAATCAACTGAACTCTGCGTTCGCAACGGCGACGCTAGTCGACGCCACCAACGCCGAAAAGCGGCTCGCATTGATTCAATCCGCGCATGCGAAGGGTACAGCCGTCCCCAAACACCTGCGTGAGATAGCGCGGAAGGTGATCGAGGCGCGAAGCAGAGGTGACAACGAACTCGAGCAGTGCCTTACCAGGTTTCATGCAAGCGGAAACCGAATGAGCCGGCTTACCCCCGTTCAGGAGAAGCGGACGGCTGAGGCAATTCGCGCATACGCCGCAGGCAAGTATTCACAGAAGAAGGACGCATACGCTGCGCTCAAGGAGGCCTGTGAATCTGACGGCGAGTCGCCACAGAGCCGCCAGGCCTTCGAACGCAGGCTCGCTGATCCGCGCCTGGAGCTGCGTAAGGTCCTTGCAACGCAGGGAATGCGTGGCTACCAAAAGCAACGGCCGCGCTCGGACGCGCGCGACCGGTCGGGTACAGCCTTAGCTAAACATGCAGTCCTGCACGTGGACAGTACCAAAGTCGACGTGAGGGTGGTGAGCGACGATGGAATGGAAGCAAGCGCAGAGTCCCCTCTGATTTATCTAGGGACAGATGAGGCGACTGATCTGCCGATGGCGCATTCCATTGTCTTCGGGCCAGCACGGCGCGATGGTTTGGCCATCCTGATACGTGACTACGTCCGCAGACATGGACGACTGTTCAACAGCATCTTTGTCGATCGAGGAACGGAGAATCAGTCACACTTTCTCACTGCTCTGGCTTTGCGATATCAGTTCTCAATCCATATCTGCCCAACGGCAGGTTCGAGGTTCAACTCGGACGTAGAACGCTACTTTGGAAGGTTCAATTCCCAGGTCAGCCATGAGCTTGTCGGTAGCACCGATCCCGACAAGGCGGGCCGAGGCGTGGATGGGAAGTTCAAGAGCTACAAAACTGCCAAGCACCGCTTTGAAACCGTTCATACGGTTGCCAGGGAAACGCTTTATGAGCACTTCCCGAGCGTCCCTGTACAAGGCTTCGCAAGTCCGGCCGAACGGGCAGCCCACGCAGATCTTCTCTTTCCTAGTGCCGGCCTGCACGCATTGGTTGACGAAGAATTCCTCTTCAGAACCGCGATCCCGCACAGCAATAACAAGTATGTACCCGGACGAGGGTTCGAGGTGAATGGTCGGTACTTTCACTCCAATGAACTGAGGGAGCTCGACGCGTCATTCGATGTTGAGCAGCTTCGAACAGACCCGGAGGACCCGAGCTTCATCTGGGTTAGGACGAATCGTGGACTGTTCAAGGCGTTCTGCAACTTGATCGGGCCTCTAGCTAATTCCACCCTGATTGAGCGGTCATTCAGAGGTATGTATGACCAGCTCTACGCGCCATCGCTCCGCGAAGCAAAGCAGAGCGCGAGGCACGCTCAGGCGATGCGTACGGCAGCCGCGAACGCGAAGCCCAACACCGCGGCTCAACCCAAGCCGGGGGAGGCGGACTCCAGTAGCCTCCCTTCTCAATCAAATGACGCTCTTGACGAGATCGCTCTGCGCGGAATCAAGAAGCGAGCGATGGATGACTTTGACGATATTGAGTCGCCGTAGCTTGTGCAATTGGGGGCAAGCCCGCGCCAGTCATTCAAATTCACAGGAACCGATAGTGGACAGCAACTCTGGAATTCCTTTTGTGAATCATAGCCGCATGAGGACGGCTTACTCCGAACTCTTGAATGCCATCCAAGGTGCGCGCCCAGGTACGTTCGTCTGGGCATTGGCTCCTTCTGGCTCGGGCAAGAGTGAGATCAGACAAGCTATTCTTCCCGTCCTTGCCGGGAAGCAGAGCCTCTGGCCAGCTGGCACGCTTCCTTTGATATCGGTGCGTGCAATGGCCAATGATCGGGGAAAGTTCAACTCCAAGGATCTCACGCTGCGCCTCCATCACGCCGTGGTGGAACCAGACTTCGGCTGGCTGGAGAACAAGGACCGATCGGTCAGTACTGATGCGCACCATGTCCAGGCGGAGGCAGAGGTAAACAATCAGCTGTGGAAGAGAGTGAGGGCAACGCAGTCGCAGCCGAGATTGCAGCACAGCTTCGAATCTGTGGCGAAACAACGTCAACTTAAGTACATCTTCCTGGAAGAAGCGGCAACCTTGACGATGGTGCATCTTCATCAAACCAGCTATGGGTACATGTCGAACCTTGTGCGACTGATTGAAGAAATCGGCTGCGTCATAGTGATGCTGGCTACCCACACTGCGGAGAGTTTGTGGGCGGGACACCCCGACGTCTGGAATCGATCCCGGTTCGTCTACATCCGGCCGTATAACCTGAAGAATTCCCAAGACGAGCGGGATTTCGTTGCAGTGCTGAAGGGTATCGGGCAGAGCTTCAACCTGTCCGATCCCAAGCTCCTCGTTAAGAATACTGATTTGATGTACGCCAATGGTGCTGGCGTGTTCGGCCCCACTATCGACGTCGTCCATAGGGCTGAGCTCCGCCGAAAGAATGAGGGAGCGAACAGCATCACTGAAGCGCACTTGCACGCCAGCTCCTCAAGCGAGAAGGAGCTTGGAACCGTGTGGAGCAGCGTGCTGGCCTTCAACAAGCTTGCAGATCAGAGGCCCTTGAATGGTGAGAAGAGAATTGCTGACTTCCTGAAGCGCATGGGTACGGGGGAGTAGAGCGAAAATGACTACGGCACACATGCGGTATCGGTGGACAGCACTGCCGCCAATTGCACCGATCGACGGAGCCACCGCCCAGACTGAGTCACTTGGAGGGTACTTCCAGAGGATGTGCGAAACGACCGGGTTTACAAAGACACACCTCGCAGGAGTGCTTGACAAAGTTGCGGGTCAGCCAAGAAATGGACTGAGTGAGCGAAATAGCTTCGTGGGACCAGGGCAGGTGAGCCTTAACCGCGCGCGCGCGCTAGAGCAGCTGACTAACCAACGCCTGGTCGGCTGCACGCTCTCGCCTTTCATTAATGTCCTGCAGATGCGGGATGGCGGCCTTGCTGGCATCAATCGCCGCTGGTGTCCTGAGTGCCTGCTGGAGGCTGGCGAGAGTAACGGTCTAAGTGAGAGGCTCATCTGGAACTTCCTTCACTACTCGCATTGCTCCTTGCACTCAGTCAGAATCATTGATCGCTGCCAAGAATGCGGCAACAGTCAACAGTTGCGAAGGGGCAACGCGGCCTCGTGCGCCTATTGCGGTTGCAGCCTAGCGCGCGCAACCACGCACGAGAGGCCGAGCGCACTTCAGTCCTGGGCCAACGCCTCGATCGAGGACGTCGTACGCTGGACCGCAACCAACCCTGATGTGGTTATTCCTGCGGAGAACTATCAACGTTTCTTTGATGGGCTCCTTCAAGATGGGACATTGGATAGGCTGAAGATCGTTCATAACAGGTTCTGGAGGGATGCAATTCGCTTCAGACGAACTACTACCACTTTCAGAACGCTACTCAACCTATCCGCCATCAAATCTGTTGACATTATCGGAATTTTGACCGAACCAGTTCCGGCCTCATCGACTTCATTGTTTCCAAGCCATGAGGTGGACGGTGAGATCGCCTTTGATCTAGAGGACTGGGGGGCTCAGGCGAGGAAATTCGAAGTCGTGCTCCACGCGCTCTGCAAGGCCAATACGCGTGTGTTCCCTAGCCAGCAGTTCCTTAGCTTATTGTTGGTTTCTAAACGAAAAAGTTCTATCCACCGTGCGCCGTCATTCAGCGTCTACCTAGATCTTCAGAGGCAACCTGGCCAGGACCTTCTTGCGGGTCGGAACATGGCGAGCAGAATTATGGCCCTGTCCATGACCCTGCTTAAGAGCGGCATGCGCGAGCGGGGCGTAGCAAGTGAAGTTCTGAAGAGATTCGCCATTTCGGCAGAGATCGCTAGAGAGTGCGCCCGGACCGCAGTTGTTATTACAAAGGCCATGCGCTCTCCGGCCTTCCGAGCTTCCGGTGATCCCTTCCCGTGCCGCTGAAGAAGGCCAGAAGAAGACATCACTTCCCTGCGCAGCCGAGCGGGTTGTTCAACCGCGGGGTTCTACCCCGATATCACGGACGGTTCTAAAAGAGCTGCAACCTTCTGGTCCTGCCTGGCGACCCTTCGTCGCATCCTTGGGTTAGGGCGTCGCTCTATGTAGTCAAACGCATCCGCTCGTGCTGCATACTTTGTGGCGCAGTTCGTTCGATAGATCCGCTCACGCTTGAGTGGCCCAAAGAGGGCTTCGCAGGCCGCGTTGTCGCCACAATGACCCACAGCGCTCATCGAGCAGATCAGCCCGTTAGCCGCTAGATGCCCTTGGTAGTCGCGGCTGCGGAACTGGCTGCCTCAATCCGAATGCAGGATTACCTCATCGCTTCCTTGACGCTGCCACACCGCCATCTGCACAGCCCGGGTCACCATCTGGCGATCCTGTCGATCGTGTATTGACCAGCCCACGATGCGCTGGTCGTACAGATGCAGCTTGCCCTGTCGGGTCTTGATCTCGGTAATATCTGTCACCCACTTGGTTTCCGGCTCCAGCGCGAGAAAATCGCGTTCAAGCAGTTTGACCACGCCCGGCGCTGTCATGGCCGGAGTTGCGCACCGCCCGCGACGCTTGCGCTGGGGCCAGCCCTGCAGGCCGTCGGCGGCCATCAGGCGCGCATCCGTCAGTCATGAGAGCGTGGCCTGAATGACAGGCTTTGAAATTCCGAGAACACTGCAAATTCGATTGGTGGCCACAGCCCAGTTTCCAGATATGAGAAGTTGATTGACTCAGGGCAGCCGATGGGCAGCACCGCTGGAAGAGAAGGCTACGCCAGGCCGTTCCCGAAAGAATTGGCGATCCGGGGACATCAGTGTTACGAATTGCAATAACAAACTGTTGTCCTTCATGAGGGCCGTCGCCAATCAAACTCCGCCACCATGTACAAGCGCCATCACTGCATTGACCGAATAGGGCCTGCCACTTCATCGCGCGTCGGTGCGCTGAAAGGCACTGCTACCAGACGTACCCCCCTGCCTTCGCTTGGGGGACGGATCCGACGTCGCCCCTTACTTGCCTGAGGGGCCGGGGAACCAAAAGGCGATGCGCGTACGAGGGTTGCCGGAACGTCCAATTCCCCTGATTTGATTAGAATCTGCCCAGGTAGATAGGGGCTGTCAGCCGGCCATCGTCGTGCTGCAGCTAGGGACAGGAGGCGGCTACGCCGCCATGAGCACAAGGAGACATCAGGGTGTACTTGGCAGAGCTGTCTATCTCGAACTTCCGCAAGATCAACAACGCAGTACTGCACTTCCAAAGTGGACTGAACGTTCTGGTTGGTGCGAATAACGCGGGCAAGACCGCCATTGTCGATGCGTTGAGGTCTCTCCTTGCCGGGCACGATGAACCGTACCCGCGGTTGGACTCGGACGATATTCATAGGCCGAAGACAGGATCGCCTAGCGGCAACATCGTGTTCAAGTACATCTTCCGAGGGTTGAGCCCCGATGATGAAGCTGACTTCATGACTGCCCTGAAACCTGCCAAGGACGGGCAGATGGAGGCGCATATCACCATCAGCTTCTCCGAGGCGGATAAGACGGGGCGACTTAGAGCGAAGCGCTGGTGCGGAGACCATGATGATGTCGGCTTGACAACGGACATGATGGAGAACCTTCGTGGCGTCTATCTACAGCCCCTGCGCGATGCTTCTCAGGCTCTTAGACCCGGCCGCACAAGCCAGCTGTCCCGACTGTTTCAGCTGCTCGTTGATGACGATGGCAAGATCGAGATCAATAAGGCACTGAAGCTGCTGGATGATGAGCTCAAGACGAAAGCGCCGATTGTGAGCACCCATAAGGCGATAACCACTCGCCATTCCGAGATGTTGGGGCCACAGCTGTCCCAGCTGCTCGAGCTGGGGGTTAGCGTCAGCGATTTCCAACGCCTGGCTTCGCGTCTCTCCCTTACCGTTGATCTGTTCGAGCTTGAGCAAAACGGGCTCGGATTCAACAATCTGATCTTCATGGCGGTCGTTCTCAGCGAGCTGACCAAGAACCCGCAAGCCAGCTATCGAGGCCTGATCATTGAGGAGCCCGAGGCACATCTGCATCCCCAATTGCAGGCTGTGCTCCTTATGGATGTAGAACAAAGTCTCATCCTGAAACGAATGTAACTAATTGATTCGCGGTCACCGCCGAATGGGTGCAACTCCTAAAGTTCTATCGTGGCACAGCTGTCGGGGGCGAACCCACAGGGAAATAAAGTTCTATCTTCCCTAGATGGGGTCTGGCGCAGCACCGGATTTCAGAGGATCCTGTGCGTACACCCATCATTATTCCAACTCAGTAAACCACAACTTAGCCAACCCGCGCGTTGCAGCGAATACGCAGCGGAAGCATGATCGCACCTTGTGCGACGGCTCTGAAAGATGCTTCTCGAACGCAAGCATCTAAGAGGGTCCGCAATGACCATGCCAGACGAACGAACAAGGGCCCTGCTATGGGCTGGAGGTTTCCTGATTGAGTTGGCAAGGGATAAGAGATTGTCCGTTGACATTAGGCGTAGCGCGGTGGTCATCGCTCGCCACTTCCCAACCATAGAAGACGTCTCGACGATGGCCATATTCCGACACTCGTCCGGACTTGGCATCGGACTGGCACCACCAAGTGAATGCCCTGCATGGTCTGAAGACCTTCGTTACGGCCCGTTGAGGCGATCTACACGACTATCCTGGCCAGAGGAATAGTCCCGTGCGAGCCACTTTAGAAGTCGCGAACCTGCACACCCCAATACAGCGGAATTAGATCATGGACAGCTCAGACTCAGAATTTGAAAGCGCGCTTCGAAAAGCTGAAGGCATTGTCGCTGAAGCATTCATGGATGCTTTCCCGAAGCACTACATGATCAGCCAGCGCATCTTTAGCGTCCCGGAAGACACTGAGCCATTTCTGCGCAAACTCGGTCGCTTTCTCTTAGATTATGATCAGGAGCTTGGGGCAAGCCCAGCGGCAGCATTGGCAGATGGCCGCTCAGACCTGTTACTGAAGGTTCTGGCTAACCGCTCCAGCATTGACCCCGAGTCAATCCGAGTCATCTCGATGCCGATTCATGACTCGACTGAAGAAGCAGAAAGGAAACCTGAATCAATCTTTTTGGCGTACTGCGACTATTACGCAACGGGCGAAGGCGTCACTCTGATGGTCGGCGCTGGCAACACCAAGAACGCAGCACGCGAATCGTTTCTCAGCAATGCTCCCGAGTATTTCCATCGAGGGCTCATCGAAGATAAGCTCGATGACAGCCCTCCACCGGAGACGCGCCGCGCCGCGCGTTTGCTATCTGATGCTATGGCAGAGTTGATCGCCTCGTTGCCAAGAGGCGCGCCTCAGTTTTACGCGAAGATTCACTACAACTTGGCATAACCTTGCGTACATGAGGGTTGCTAATGTATCGATCAACACCGCTCCGCCCTACCTGTTCTACCGCGAGAAGGGAGGCTGGCTAGGCTGGGTCGAAGCCTGACACCGCGCGGGTGTCCCGCTACGGCCAAGAGCGGACATCCCTCACCGAATCCCGCACTGGCATCCCACCTTCGTTTGCTAGCCGATCACGCAAAGTGGCTTGCGAATCACGCCAGAGGAATCATTGGACGCGCGGCTCAGACGGGCGCTTGGAAGTGCGTGGAGCGCCTGATTCAGCACAGGATCCCATGCCACTTTCTCCACTGTGCCCGCCAGCACCGGCGTGGGCGGCGCGGCACCACCGAACGCCGCCGTCAGCACGGCATGGAAACCCTTGCCATAGACCATCCCTACACCGGTCACAGTGGCCATCAGCAGAAGCGGCAGCAACAAAGCGCCGCTACTGCGGTGCCAGGTCGCCCACCTTCGCGCCGGGGGCTGTGCGTGTACCTTCAAGTGCGATCGCCAGCGCCCAGGCTTGGGCCACCACAGGTACAAACCGCTCAAGAGCAGCCCCAGCGAGATCCAGCCGATAATGCCGAGTACCTGCTTGCCCGTGTCGTGGGCCAGCAGCGCCACATGCCATTCGTGCAGCCACATCAGCACGTCGTTGTCGGGGCCACGTCGCAGCAGCAAGGTGCCGTCGTCCGGCCCGAAGTAGGCGCGTTCGCCGTTGGCGAAATATGCCTGCCACACCGGGAGTTCGGCTTTAGGCAAGTCGATGGAGCGCACGCCCCGCGGCGCCCATTCCGCCACCAATCGCTCAAGCACGGCGGGGTCGGCATGGGGCCCGGGAGACGCCACCCGCCTGCCCCCTGTGCGGCGGCCCGTTCCGGCCTGGCGTGGTCTGGTTCGGCGAGGCGCTGCCGGAGGACGCGTGGGCGCGCGCATGCGCCGCGATCGACGGTTGCGATGTCCTGGTGGTGGTCGGCACGTCCGGCCTGGTGCATCCGGCCGCGTCGCTGCCGCTGCGCGCGCGGCAACGGCGTGCGCAGGTCATCGAGGTCAATCCTGTCGACAGTGCGGTGAGCGCGTACGCCAGCGAGCAGCTGCGCCTGCCGGCGAGCGCGGGCGTCGCGATGCTGCGGGAGCGCTTTATCTGAATGCCGCTCGCGAGCGGCGCCGGACGCAGCGCGATGTCCGTCGCATCGCGCATGCCGGCGACCAGACCTCTTCCGCCGTGACTGCGGCAAGCGGCCGTTGCCAGCCCCGGCCAGCCGCCCGACCCGCCGGCTTCGCCGCTCAGGCCCGTGCCAGCGCCTGCTCCAGATCCGCGATCAGGTCGTCGACATGTTCGATGCCGATGCACAGGCGCACCGTATCCTCGCTCACGCCGGCCTGCGCCAGTTCCGCCGGGGAAAGCTGGCGATGCGTGGTCGAGGCCGGATGCG
>NZ_JAODZG010000024.1:0-52675 GCF_029835135.1 Stenotrophomonas sp. GD04145
CGCGGAACGACTCGTCCTTGCTCCAGTTCGGCCAGCTGCGCGAGTTCGCCAGCTGGTTGCCCAGGGTGTACAGCACCTCCAGGTCGCGGGCGGCGCCGGCGAACACCCAGTCGGGCTGCCACTCGTCGCCCTGCTGGTGGTAGCGCTTGGCGGTGTAGTCCTCCGAGGCCTTCCTGCCAGCAGCCACACCCCCGTCCACCCAGTCCTGTCCGGCCGACCAGGACAGCGCCGGCACGCCGCGCTTGGCGAACGGGAAATGGTCAGAGCGGAAGAACAGGCCCGCTTCCGGCTTCGGATCGGGCGTATAGCGGATGTCCCAGCCCTTGGCCACCTCTTTCAGCTGGTCCAGCAGCTCGAAGCGCGCGGCACCGTAGATGCCGAAGTCGCGCGAGGGGCCGAACGGCGCCATGCCATCCATGTTGATCACCGCCACGGTCTTCTCCAGCGGATACAACGGGTGGGTCGCGTAGTACTCCGAACCCAGCAGGCCCTTTTCTTCGGCGGTGACCGCCAGGAACAGCAGCGAGCGCTGCGGCTGCTTGCCCTTGGCGAAGCCACGGGCCAGTTCGATCAGCGAAGCGGTGCCACTGGCATTGTCCAGCGCACCGTTGAAGATGCGGTCGCCGCGGGCATCGGGCTCGCCCACGCCGATGTGGTCCCAGTGGGCGCTGTAGATCACGGTCTCGTCCGGGTGGCTGCTGCCTTCCAGCCGCGCCGCCACGTTGTGCGAGGTGATCACTTCGGTCTTCACCGCATACTTCGCGTCCAGGCTGGCGCCGGTCAGCGTGACCGGCGTGAAGTCGCGCTGCTGCGCCTTTTTCTTCAGTGCCTCGAAATCCTGGCCGGCCGCTCGGAACAGGTCCACGGCCAGGTCGCGCTGGATCCAGCCTTCCAGCAGAGGGTGACTGTCGGCCGGGTTGTCGCGCACCACATCGAACATGGTGTTGGTGTTGGAGCCGGCGACCGTGGCCCAGCCGTACGAGGCCGGTGCGGTCTCATGCACGATCAGCACGCCCAGCGCGCCCTGGCGTGCGCCTTCCTCGTACTTGTAGGGCCAGCGGCCGTACCAGGTCATGCCCTTGCCGTCGAAGTCGCCCTTGCCGGTCTCGAAGTCCGGGTCGTTGATCAGCACGACCGCGATCTTGCCCTTCAGGTCCACGCCCTTGAAGTCGTCCCAGTTGCGCTCCGGGGCCTTCACGCCGTAGCCGAGGAAGACCAGCGGCGCCTTGCTGATGTCCACCGTGCTGGCGCCGTTCATGGCCGCGCGCACGGCGATCTGCTTGCCCTGCTCCAGCGCGATGGTCCTGTCACCCTGATGCAGGGCCAGCTGCGGCGTCCCCACGATGTCGCCCTTGCGCAGCGGCACGGCCTGGGTCCACAGGCGCTTGCCATCCTTCAGGTCGCCACCCGGCTGCAGCCCGGCGTCGGCAAACTGCTTGCTCAGGTAGGCGATGGTCTTCGCTTCGCCCGCCGTGGCCGGCGAACGGCCCTCATAGGCGTCCGAGGCCAGTTCCTTCACGTCGGCGGAAATCCGCGCGCCATCGAATTTCGGCGTGGCCGCCATCAGTGCGCCCGACACCGACAGGGCCAGCACGCCCAGTGCTACTCGCTTCATTGCTCTCTCCAGCAGGGAAATCCCAGCCGAGTGTACAAAAGGGGCCCGAGGGATTTAAGGCGCTTTTGGCACTGTCGGATGGGCCCGCGCCAGCAGGTGATCGCGTTCGCGCACGTTGTCGGTGAGCGCGGCAGCGGCCTGGAACGCCTGCCGGGCGTCTTCGACCCGACCCAGGTGCTGCAGCACTTCGCCACGGACGACCTGCAACGGTGCGTAGTCACGCAGACGGTCATCGGAGAGCAGCGGCTGCAGATGCGCCCAGGCAGCGAACGCGCCCTCACTGCGCAGGATGGCTACCACCCGGTTCAGCGCCACCACAGGCGAAGGCTGGATCTGCAGCAGCCGCGAATACAGTCCGGCGATGCGCGCCCAATCGGTCTGGTCGGCCCGGCGCGCCGTTGCGTGGCACTCGGCAATGCAGGCCTGCAGCACGTAGGGATCGTCGCTACCGCCGGCCGACAGCGCGCGCGCCAGCGCCTGCCGCCCGCGTTCGATCTGCAGCCAGTCCCAGCGTGCGCGGTTCTGCTGGTCCAGCAGCACCGGCCGGCCCTGCGCATCCACCCGCGCCGCGGCGCGCGACGCCTGCAGTTCCATCAGTGCCAGCAGTCCCAGCACGGCGGCGGCCGGCATGCGGTGGGCGAGAATGCGCGCCAGGCGAAGCGCCTCCTCACACAGCGCTGGCCGCATCCAGTCATCGCCGGCACTGGCGGCGTAGCCTTCGTTGAACACCAGGTAGATCGCTTCCAGCACGGAGGCCAGGCGCGCGGGCAACGCTTCGGCACGCGGCACTTCATAGGGCACCTGCTTCTGCGCGAGCGTGCGCTTGGCGCGCACCACGCGCTGGGCGATGGTCGGTTCCGGTTGCAGGAACGCGCGCGCGATCTCGCTCGTGGTCAACCCGCCGAGCAGGCGCAGGGTCAGCGCCACGCGCGCGTCGGCGGGCAGTACCGGATGGCACGCCACGAACATCAGGCGCAGCAGATCGTCGCCAAGATCGTCTTCCAGCGCGGTGCTGTCATCGGGTGCCGGCAGCGCGGCCGGATGCAGCGCCTCGCCCCACTGCGCATGCTGCTGCGCCACCCGCTGGTGCTGGCGCAGCACATCGATGGCCCGGTTGCGCGCGGTGGTCATCAGCCAGGCTCCAGGATTGTCCGGGATGCCCTGCTCCGGCCAACGCTCCAGCGCGGC
Source organism: Stenotrophomonas sp. GD04145 (assembly GCF_029835135.1). Taxonomy (NCBI): domain Bacteria; kingdom Pseudomonadati; phylum Pseudomonadota; class Gammaproteobacteria; order Lysobacterales; family Lysobacteraceae; genus Stenotrophomonas; species Stenotrophomonas sp. GD04145. Next base: position 2,804 of record NZ_JAODZG010000024.1, read on the forward strand.
CAGCCAGGTGTCCTGGGCCAGTTCCTCGGCACGGCCGACATCACCGCCGAGCAGCCGCGCCAGGCGCGCGATCAACACTGGCGATTCCATCCGCCAGAGAGTCTCCAGGCGCTGGGTCAGGGAGGGCTCGTGCATGCGTCGATCACAGCATGCACGCTCCCGCCGCACAAGCACCGGCAGTCACGCTTCGACGATGGGCCTGAAGCCGCCCCAGAACATCCGCCGGGTATCGAACGGCATGTCCTTCGGGCCGATGTCGGCCAGGCGCGGATCCGCCATCACCTTCGCGTTGATGCGGTCACGTGCAGCACGCGACCGGAACACCACGAAGGCCACGATCACGGTCTCGCCCGGCTTGGCCTTCACCGCACGCGGGAACGAGGTCGACGTGCCGGGTTCCACGTCGTCGGCCACGCATTCCATGTACTGAAGCGCACCGTGATCCTTCCACACCGCACCGGCCTTGCGGGCAAGGCGGCGGTAGGCCGCGACCTTGTCCTCGGGGCACGGCAGCACATAGGCATCGACGTAAGCCATGAGCGTTCTCCTGTCGTCGGGCGTGGCCGCTCAGCCCGGCTCGCCGTCCATGTGGGCGATTTCCCAGAGATGTCCGTCCAGGTCCTGGAAGCCACGCTGGTACATGAAACCATAGTCGCGCGCCGGCTGCGGTTCAGTGGCACCGGCGGCAAGTGCCTTGTCCACCATCACGTCCACTGCGTTGCGGCTGTCGGCGGACAGGCAGGTGATCACCTCGGTCTGCGCCTGCGCGTCGGCGATCGCCTTGGTGGTGAACTGCTGGAAGAACGGCTTGACCAGCAGCATCACGAAGATGCTGTCGCTGACCACCATGCAGGCCGCGTTCTCATCGGTGAACGCCGGGTTGAAGTGGTAGCCCAGTGCGGCGAAAAAGGCCTTGGACTTGTCCAGATCCTGCACGGGCAGGTTGACGAAGATCATCTGCGGTTGCGGTGTGCTCATTGCTCAGGTTCCCTGGGAAATGGAAAGAAGGCGGGCGATCAGGGCTGCTTCATGCAGTTGACCATCCACGGCTTGCCGTAGCGATCGGTCAACATGCCCCAGCGGTGCGCCCAGAACGTCTCGGCGATCGGCATCTGCACCTGGCCCCCATCGGCCAGCGCGGCGAACACGCGCTCGGCCTCCTCGATGCTGTCGACATCGACATTGATGGTGGTCGAGCCGCCGTCGCCGGCACCGGGGCCGTCGGCGGCCATCAGGATGGCACTGCCGATTTCCAGCTGGCTGTGGGCCACGTGGTCAAGGGTGTCGGCCGGCATCTCGTTGCACCCCGGCGAGCCGTCGGAGGGGGGCATGTCGCGGTACTTCATTTCCGAGGTGACCTGGCCACCCAGGGCCTTGGCGTAGAAGGCCATCGCCTCGTGGGCCTGGCCGCTGAAGCCAAGGAAGGGAATCAGTTTCATCGGGGTGCTCCGTTCGGTTGAAGGTGTCGAGTGTTCGCAGCGCGGCGGGGCTCAGCCTTCGAGCTGCTCGCGCAGACGCTGTTCCTGCTGCTGTAATTCGGGGGTGAAGGCTTCGCCGAAGTCTTCGGCGGAGATCAGCGGGCGCACCTCGAGCGTGCCACCACTGCCAAAGGGGGCGCGGCTGGCCCATTCCACAGCCTCGTCGAGCGAGCGGACATTCCACAGCCAGAAGCCTGCGATCTGGTCGGCGACGGGCGCGAACGGGCCGCTCTCGACCTGCGGTCCAGCGCCGCCGAAGTGAATGCGGCGGCCACGCGCGGTGGCATGCAGGCCTTCACCGGCCAGCATGATGCCGGCGGCAACCAGCTGTTCGTTGTAGGCGCCCATGGCCGTCAGCTCCTGCTCGCTGGGCAGGCGTCCGGCTTCGGAATCGGCGTTGGCTTTGACGATCACCATGACTTTCATGTGGGTCTCCCGTGAGGCGCAGGTGCGCGCCCTTCACTGTTACAACGAACGAGGGGACGGGGAATCGACAAATTCTGAAAGTTTTTTTTGGGGGGGGGACCGGCGGGCCGGTCTCCCGCGCTGCAACATGCCCCAGCGCAAACCTGCGCGATCATGCAGGTCCGCCCCCGCCAGGATCGCGCCATGCAGCAGTACCTGCTCCTGATCTACATCGAACCTGCCTTGCTGCAGGCCTTGCCGGCCGAGGCGTTCAACAGCCTGATGCGCGACTGCCTGGCCCACGCCGACAGGCTGCAGGCCGAAGGCACGCTGCTGCTGGCGCAGAAACTTCAGCCGGTGGATACCGCGCAGACCCTGCGCGTCCGCGATGGCCACAGCCGGGTGCTGGATGGCCCGTTCGCCGAAACCCGCGAGCTGCTGGCCGGCTTCAATCTCATTGTCGCGCGCGACCGTGACGAGGCGATGCGCATCGCGCGCGAGTTCCCGTGGGCACGGTTCGGCAGCATCGAAGTGCGCCCACTGGAGGACATGGACGCCGAGCGCGAGCGCTGCGGCGCCCCGCCTGCTATGGCAGCAGCCGTACTCTGACCTCGCGCTTGCCGATGCCCTCGTTGCCGCTGTAGTCGCGCACGCTGGCACGCACGATGTAGTCCCCCGGCGGCAGGGCTGCCGGCTGCCAGCGACCGGTCTCCATCAGGCCATCGCGCACGGTGTTGGTGACCAGGTAGCGGAAACGGGTGACGGCGCTGCCGTGCACCGTGATGCCGCTGTCCGGTGCGTAGGCAACCTTCACGGCCGCGTTCTGCGGCGGCATGCGGTTGAACACGATGTTCCAGCGCGGCTGCTCGTAGCCCTGCAGCGGCCGCCCGGCCGCATCCAGGATCTGGTAGCCCACCTGGTACGCGCCCAGCCTGCGCCGGGCCAGGTTGTTGTCGACCTGGTCCCAGGCCTCGACCACGATCTGCACGCCCCGTCCCTGCCGCGCGACCATCACGCTGCCGTCGCTCCCCGCTGCCATCGGCTGGTCGTTGGCGTCCAGCAGCGCCACATCGGTGATGCGCGGCGCGAAGTGATCGGCGAAGTTGCGGAACCCCAGTGCGACCGCGTTGGTTTCAAAGCCGCTGGTGCCCACCGCCAGATGCACGTGCGCCTGGCTGTTGATGCTGCCCAGGCGATCGCCCACGTGGATGCGCGTGCCCCGCCGCACGCGGATGCGTTCCAGCGCGCCCTGATCGTCATACAGCGCCTGCCAGCGCGCGTCGAACGGTTCCCCGCGCGGCGTGCGGCCCACCCGCATGTGGATGTACTTCAGCCGGTCCACCGCCAGCCCTTCGCCCTGCCCGCCCAGGCTCCAGCTGGCCACCGGACTGCTGATCTTGCCCTCGGCGATGGCCAGCACGGTCTGGCCGACATCGCCGCGGACATCGAAGCCGCCGTGCAGATGGTGCCGGCTCTCACCCCTGAAATTGCCCCGCACCTCGCCCAGCGTGCCGACCACTTCGTGCCAGCCCTCCTGCGGTGCCAGCGGCCAGCGCCCGGCCGTGTCCGGCAGCGCTGCGTCAGCGGCGGGTCCAACCAGCGCAGGGGCCGGAAGCTCGCCCACCGGCAGCGGCCGCAGCCGATGCAGCCGGTATCCGGCCGCGTCGGCCACCAGCAGGCTGCCATCCGCATCCAGCGCCAGGCCGCTGGGGCGCGCCAGCCGCGGCAGTCGGTCATTGCCCACCAGTGCGATCTGGTGGCCCTGTGCGGTGACCTGCACCACGCGTCCCTCAAGGTCGCCCACGTACAGCACGCCATCATGGGTCGCGGTCAGCGACAGCGGCCCGTTGATGACCCCGCCACTGCCGACCCACGTGCTGACCGTGCCATCAGCACCGACACGACGCACCGCGTTGTTGAACAGATCCGCCACCAGCAGGGCCCCGTGCGCGTCGAAGGCCAGCGCCACCGGTGTATCGAACCGCGCCTCGCCTCCTGCGGCATCGATGAAGCCGGGCCGGTCGCCCCCGGCCAGGGTGCGCACACTGCCGTCGGTGCCGATCACCCGGATCCGGTCGTTCCAGGTATCGGCCACGTAGATCTGCCCCTGCGCATCCACGGCGATACCCATCGGCGCATCGAAACGTGCCTGCGCGCCGGGACCGTCGGCGTACCCCTGCTCGCCGCCGGCCACCGTGGTCACCTGGCCATCGACACCGATACGGCGGATCGCATGGTTGCCGGTGTCGGCCACGTACAGATTGCCCTGTGCATCGGCGGCGATGCCGGACGGCGTGTGGAAGCGTGCCTGCAGTGCCGGGCCATCGGCGCGACCTTCGCCCTGCCCGGCCACGGTCTCGACGCGGCCATCGGGCAGGCGGCGGCGGATGCGGTTGTTGTCGCCGCCATCGGTGAAGTAGACGCTGCCATCGGCCAGCCGCAGCAGCGCGTAGGGATCGGCGAAGCGCGCCTGCGCGGAGGCGCCATCCCGATCGCCCGGATGGCCATCACCGGCCAGCAGTTCGATCTGCGCGGTCCATGCCAGCGGCGTCGGCGCCGGTCCCGCAGGGGTCTCGGGGTGGGGTTCGTCCGGCAGCCAGAAGGTAGCTGCCAATGCACCGGCGGTTGCCACCGCAACCGCCGCCATCCAGTATCGCCGCGCCATCATGTTCCATCATTCAACGGGGAGCGACGACCTTAGCCAGTAGCGCCACCCATGCCAACCCGCATCGGCCTCAACCCGCACGCTCGGGTGATGTTTCAGCGCGCACCTTGATTTCGTCGGGCCAGGCATCGCTGTGCTTCAGCGGCCCTACCCTGCGCTCGCACAGCGCAGCCTGGTTGGCCGGCTCCAGCGCGGTGTCGAGCAGCAGCGCGTCCGCGAACAGCTTCCAGTCGCCATCCTGCATGTAGGACGCTACCGCATGGGGATGCGATGTCAGCGCGGGCTGCGGAAACGCGACGGCCCACACCTGCTTTCGCCCGTGCGATTCGCTGCTGCGCAGGTCGCGCCGTACCGCTGCGCAGGAATAGCGGATGTGGGTGGCCATGCAGGTGTTGCCCGCCATCCTGCACGACCCCAGCCGGCGGCCCTTGCCGGTGGCGAAATCGTGCCGGCTCAGGCCCAGGATCAACCGGTCGGGGATCGTGCCGAAGGTCTGCTCCAGGCGCGGATGATGGTAGTTGGCCATCGCCGTCGGCGGCTGCGCCGGCACCAGCATGGCCATGCGCAGGTTGCGCAGCGGCGGGAATCCATAGCCATCCAGACCGGCAGCGCGACGGTAGTAAGCGTCCTGCATGCCGCGCAGCGGCGAAGAGCCGTTGCCCAGTGCGTTGTTCATCACGTACGCACCCGAGCTGTGGGTGAACACCCGCAACGGCATGTCCCTGTTGTCCACACCCGCCAGCACCCTGCGCAGCTCCAGCCCCACGTAGGGCCCGTTGAGCTGGGCGGCGCCCCAGATCCGGAACGCATTGCCATGCAGGCCATCCCAGTACACGCGCACGAATGACAACGTCTGCCCGCTGGCCGCCCCGCGCTCGCGGAAATCACGCTCCACCCGTTCGTACCAGGCGGCCGCCTCGCGGTAGTCGTTGTTGTAGCCGTGCACCAGCAGCACCACCACACGGCCGTCCTCCGCAGCACGATCCAGCTGCTGCGAGGCGCGCGCACGCAGCACCTGCTGGATCTGCTGCCAGGTGTCGGTGAAGGCGGCGTCGGGCGTCACCCCGGTATCGGCAAGCAGGCTGCGCCACGCCGCTGCCGAGGCGGCACCTGGCACCGCCGACTGCTGGTAGAGATGCCGGAGCGTCGCGAACTCCGCCGACGACGGGCGTGCCCCTTCCAGCATCTGCTGCACCGGCACCGCTACGCTGGCTGCGGGGTAGAGACTGCCCTCACGGTCCAGGAACAGCGCGGTTGCGTCCTGTCGTCGTTCGGCATCGCGATACAACACGTTCTTGCTGGCACAGCCATTGCATGCGATCGCGAACAGCAATGCCGCGACCACGCTCCTGATAGGCTTCATGCACATCCCCCTGTGGATTCGATGCTGCAGGCCGGATCGTCCCTCGACGCCCGGGCCGGCGCTCCCCCGCCCACCCGTGCAGCGCCATCCTGCCGCGGCCGAGGGGCGCCCACAATCACCGTCCGACGAGTGGCTACTTTGCCGGCACCTCGATGCGGATGCCCATCGCCTCGCGATAGCGCGTGTACAACGCCATCACCTTGTCCACGTAGGCCAGCGTTTCCGCGTAGGGCGGTACGCCCTTGTAGCGGGTCACCGCGCCGATGCCGGCGTTGTACGCGGCCGCGGCAAGCGTGCGGTCGCCGTTGTAGCGGCGCAGCAGCGCGCGCATGTAGCGCGCGCCACCGTCGATCGACTGCTGTGGCGAGAACGGGTCGCTCACCCCGTACTCCAGTGCGGTCTCGGGCATCAGCTGCATCACGCCCTGGGCGCCCTTGCTGGACACCGCCAGCGCGTCGAAGTTGCTTTCTGCGTGGGCGATGGCACGCAGCCAGGCATCATCAACACCGGTCGCCTTCGCTGCCGCCCTGAACTGCCGCGCGTGCGGCGCCAGCTGCGGCTTGCCGACCCGGCCCAGGCCCTCATGCGCAGGCTCGCCCGGCGGCGTGGCCACGGTGAATTTCAGGAACACCCGCGAGCCCGGCAGATTGCGGGTGGAATAGACCAGCCGGCCGTCCTGCTCACGTTCGTACAGCACGCCGCTGAACACCCCCATGTTGCCCCACAGGTTCGGGGTCTGGATGGCGTTGTCGTCGATATCTCGCGCGGTGCAGCGCGAACCGGGTTCCGGCGCGGTGGCCAGGCTGACGGTGTTGCCCTGCACGCAGCGGTACACCGTGCGCGCAGCCGCCGTCCCGGCCCACAGGAGGGACAGCAGCATCAGCGCAGCGAGGACGGGGCGGAGGGTCATGGCGGCCGGATCATCCGGCCGCCCCCGCTAACGATGGGTGAATGCGGTGGCGGCCGCGCCCCTAGCGGGCCATCCGGCTGCGCAGCGCGTAGCCCACGCCCAGCAGCACGAACCACGCCGGGCTGGCGATCAGGGCCTGGCGGGTATCGGCCTGCAGGCTCAACAGGACCAGCACGCCCGCGAAGAACACCAGGCACGCCCAGCACATCGCCACGCCACCGGGCATCTTGAAGATCGAGGCCTCGTGGCGCTGCGGGTAACGGCGGCGGTAGACCATGTAAGCCACCAGGATCAGCGACCAGACGAAGATGAAGAGCACCGTCGCCAGCGTCGTCACCAGGGTGAAGGCGGTCACCAGATTCGGGATCAGGTAGATCAGCAGCGTGCCGCCCAGCAGGCACAGGCAGGAGAACAGCAGCCCGCGGGCCGGCACCGCCGCGCGCGACAGTTTCGACAGGCCGCGCGGCGCGTGGCCTTCTTCCGCCAGGCCATACAGCATGCGGCTGGTGGAGAAGATGCCGCTGTTGGCCGAGGACGTTGCCGAGGTCAGCACCACGAAATTGATCAGGCTGGCGGCGGCAGGGATCCCGGCCAATACGAACAGCTGCACGAACGGGCTCTTGTCCGGCACCACCTGCCGCCACGGCGTCACTGCCATGATCGCCACCAGCGCAAGCACGTAGAAGATGATGATGCGCACCGGGATCGAGTTGATCGCCTTGGGCAGGTTGCGCTCCGGGTCGGCGGTTTCAGCGGCGGTGGTTCCCACCAGCTCGATGCCGACGAAGGCGAACACCGCGATCTGGAAACCGGCAAAGAAGCCGACCAGTCCCATCGGGAACATGCCACCGTCGTTCCACAGGTTGGCCAGCGAGGCGGTGTGCCCGCTGGGCGAGGTGAAGCCCCACGCCACCAGGCCGGCGCCGGTGATGATCAGCGCGCAGATCGCCACGATCTTGATCAGCGCGAACCAGAACTCCATCTCACCGAACAGCTTCACTGTCACCAGATTCAGCCCCAGCAGCAACAGCACGCACATCAGTGCCGGAATCCACGCATCCAGGCCGGGGAACCAGAACTGTGCGTACGCAGCGATGGCGATGACATCGGCGATGGCGGTGACGATCCAGCAGAACCAGTAGGTCCATCCACAGAAGAAGCCGGCCCAGGGCCCGAGCAGATCGGTGGAAAAATCGATGAAGGATTTGTACTGCAGGTTGGACAGCAGCAGTTCGCCCATCGCGCGCATGACGAAGAACAGCATCGCGCCGATGATCAGGTAGACGAACACGATGGACGGGCCGGCCAGGCTGATGGTCTTGCCCGATCCCATGAACAGACCGGTGCCGATGGCACCGCCGATGGCAATCAGCTGAAGGTGGCGGTTGGACAGGCTGCGGCGCAGATGCTCGGGGGGCTGGGCAGGGTCGGTCATGGCGCGGAATCGGCGGGCGAAGCGTCCGACGGTAGTCCTCCCGGGCCGGTTGCGCCAGCTGGGGACGGGCTGAATCCGGCAAAGTTGGCCGCTTTCACCACAATGTGACCGAATACCTGATTCGTCCCATTCCGCCCGGCGCGGCGGCATGCTCAGATAGCCGCATCTGCCCAAGGATCGGCCCGACCATGCGCCCTGCCCTGCCTGCCTTGCTGGAGCCCCGGACGTGAGCCGACTGCGGATCATCATCGGGGGAACCGCGCTGGCGCTGCTGGCGGCGGCCATTCCCATCGCCGTCATGGCCTACGCCACGTGGGACCGCGCCGTGAGCGTGGAGCAGCAGCGCCTGCATGACATCGCCGAACGCACCCTGCGGCGTGCGGACCTGTCCTACCAGGAAGCGCTGGCCGCACTGAAATCAGCCGAGGCCACCGCACTCCCCGCCTGCAGCCCGGAGCACATCCGGCGCATGCAGACGCTGGTGATGACCACCCCTTCGGCCGATCAGCTGGGCTATTTCGAAGGCGGCAAACTGCGGTGCACCTCATGGGGGCCGTTCCTGTCCGACGTGAACCAGCCCAGGCCGGACCACGTCACCAGCGACGGCGCCGGAATCGCGGTCGATGTGCGTCCCGAGACCAGCGGCCGCCGCAAGGTGCTGTCGATCCTGTATGGCTCCTACGACGTACTGGTCGATCCCCGCCGCTTCGTCGATGTCATCGTTGATCCGAACGTGCGGCTGGCCCTGGCCAGCCCCGACGGCCGCCTGCTGGCCCGGCAGAACGACATGGATCCGGCGCTGCTGCAGAGCCTGCTGCGCGATCCCGGCATTGGTCTGGACCAGAACACGCTGTACGCCACCGCTCGCAATGAAGAATGGCTGGCCATCGCCACCACCCCGCGGACCGCGCTCACCGCCAGCTTCCGCCAGCAGGCGTGGCTGTTCGTGCCGCTGGGCGTGCTGCTGGCCGCCGCCGGTGCCGGCCTGGTGATCTGGTTGTCGCGCCGCCGGCTGTCGCTGCGGGGTGAACTGGCCACTGCCATCCGCCGTCGCGAGCTGTACCTGCATTACCAGCCGATCATCGAACTGGACACCGGCATCTGCGTGGGCGCCGAAGCGCTGGTGCGCTGGCAGCGTCCGGACGGCACCCAGGTGCGTCCGGACCTGTTCATTCCGCTGGCCGAAGAGGCCGGGATGATCGGCGATGTCACCGATCTGGTGATCGAGAACGTGGTGCGCGACCTGCGCGAACTGCTGGTCGGCGATCGCAGCGCGCACGTGGCGATCAACCTGGCGGCCGAAGACATCAGCAGCGGCCGCGCGTTGAAGATGATCGCCAAGCACATGACCGGCAGCGGCATCCTGCCGCAGCAGATCTGGATGGAGGCCACCGAGCGCGGCTTCCTCGACCTGGACCGCGCCCGCACGATGCTGGCCGCGGCACGCCGCGCCGGGCACAGCGTCGCCATCGACGATTTCGGCGTGGGCTATTCCAGCCTGCAGTACCTGGCACAGCTGCCACTGGATGCGCTGAAGATCGACAAGTCCTTCGTCGATGCGATCGGCACCGACAGTGCCACCAGCCCGGTCACCCCGCACATCATCGGTATGGCGCGCGAGCTGGGCCTGTGGGTCGTGGCCGAAGGCGTGGAGACAGAAGCGCAGCTGGCCTATCTGCACGGTCAAAAGGTGCAGTTCGGGCAGGGCTGGCTGTTCTCCCGGCCGCTGCCACGTGACGAATTCGTGGCGTTCCACCACAAGCGGCAGCAGCGCTACGGCGCAGCGCGCGAACAGATGCAGAACCCGCGCAGCGTACCGATCGAACAGGAGCCACTGCCGTAAGCGTTACGCCCAGGCCTTCGGGCGTGCGATCAGCCACACCGCACTTGCCGCCAGCAACAGCAGCGGCAGCCAGCCCAGATGGCGCGCGTCGCCGGACTGCAGCACCAGGCCACCGGCCACGCCGCCGGCCGCAATGGCCAGGTTCCAGCCGGTCACCAGCATCGACTGTGCAAGGTCGGCCGCCGCGCCGGCGCGCCGCGCCAGTGCCGTCTGGAACAGGGTCGGCACTGCACCGAACGCCATACCCCACACGATCGTCGCCAGCAGCAGTGCGGTCGCGCTCACCGGCCACAACAGCAGCGCCATGACGGCGGCGATGAAGCCCAGCACCGTGCTCCAGACCAGCGCATGCAGGTGGCGGTCCACACCCCAGCCAGCGATCGCGATACCGACAAGGGCCGCCATGCCGAACGCCAGCAGCAGGCGGTCCAGCCAGGCCCCCGCACCGGCCTGCAAGGCCAGAGGCTCGATGTAGGTGTACAGCACGTTGTGCGCGAGTACGTACAGCGCCATCACCAGCAAGGTGCTGCGCACGCCCGGCATGCGCCATACCGCAGCCAGCGACACACGCCGTCCGGAGCCGGCTGCGGGCAGGGCCGGCAGGGCCCAGCGCGCATAGACCAGCAGCAGCAGCGCCAGCACGCTCATCAGGGCGAACGCCCAGCGCCACCCGATCTGCTGGCCCAGCAGGGTACCGGCCGGCACGCCCAGTGACAGGGCCAACGGCGATCCGATCATCGCCACCGCGATGGCGCGTCCCTGCAGCTCAGGCACCACCATGCGCGCGGCGTAACCTGCCACCAGCGACCACAGCAGGCCGCCACTGACGCCGGCCAGGAAGCGCGCCGCCAGAATCAGCGCGTAGCTGCTGCTCAACGCGGTCAGCGTATTGACCAGCACGAAGCCGGCGATCGCGGCCAGCAACAGGGGACGACGCGGCAAACGCTGGGTCAGCGCGGTCATCGGCAGCGCCGCCAGTACCGAACCCAGCGCGTACACGCTGACCAGCTGACCCACCGCCGCATCGCTCACCCCCAGGCTGGCGCCCATCGGCCGCAGCACCCCGGCCGGCAGTGTTTCCGTCAGCAGGGTGATGAAGGCACCGCCGGCCAGCGCCAGCAGGCCGGCCCAGGGCAGGCGCGAGGCAGCACCCGCGGGGGCTGCCGCATCGATCGCGTGGCCACTCATCGTGCAGCCTCCAGATCGGCGTAGATCGCATCGCGCAGTTCATCCACGAATGCACCGTCCATGCCCTCGTACAGCGTATTGGTCAGCGCCACCACGCTCAGGCCCCGTGCCGGGTCGACGAACCAGCTGTGGCCGTAGGCACCGCCCCAGCGCCAGCTGCCTGGCGCCTGCGGCGTTGCGCCGGCAACCGCATCGCGCAGCACGGCAAATCCCAGGCCGAAGCCCCAGCCTGCCGGCTCCGGCGGCCCCGCCTCACCCACCTGCGGCGTGCCCATCTGCGCCAGCAGCGGGGCCGGCAGCAGCGCAGGCGCCTGCCCGTCGCGCAGCGCCTCGAGCACCGTCATCAGATCGTCGGCCGTGCCGACCAGGCCCGCGCCGGCCGATGGATAGCGGCTGGCATCGGTGGCCCGGGCCAGGCTGTACTCGATACCGACCGTTTCCGGGAACACCGGCACGACCTCGCCCTCGCGCAGGCGGTGCGGCAGCGGGTCGTCGCTGACATAGGGCGTGGCCAGCCGGCTCGCGTCGCCGGTTGCGAAGGCGGTGTCGCGCAGGCCAAGCGGCGTCGCCAGCAGGCGCTCGAACAACGCCTGCAGGGTCTCGCCCGTTGCGGCTTCGGCCACCGCCCCGGCCACGTCCACGCCCAGCGAATACATCCACTGGCTGCCCGGCGGGAACAGCAGGGGCACCTGTGCGATACGCCGCACGTTGTCGGCCAGCGACAGCGGATTGGCATCCATGCCATCACTGACGCCGGCCCGCGCGTAGGGGCCGTGCGCATCGGCTTCCAGGAAGCGGTAGCCCAGGCCGCTGCTGTGACTGAGCAGCTGGCGCAGGCTGATGGCCGGGGTGCTGCCGTCGGCGAGCGCCGGCCGGAAATCGGGCAGCCAGCGCTGCACGGGCGCATCCAGATCAAGCACACCCTCGGCGACCAGGCGCAGGATCACCACCGTCAGCAGAGGCTTGCTCACCGATGCCAGGCGGAACAGATGGTCACGGCGCATCGGTTCCCCGCGTTCACGGTCGGCCAGGCCGGTGGCGCTGGCGTGGCGCAGCACCCCGTGCACACGCACCTGCACGACCGCACCGACCAGCCGATGAGGGTGCACCTGCTGCAGCAGGCGCTGCACCGACGGCAGGGCGGGTTCAGTCACTGGGGAAAGAGCGGCATTCATGGCGGCAGTCCGTGGGAGGAGAGGCCGCCACCTTAGGCAGCCTGGACGCCGGCAAAAAGCCGGTTGCCGCTCCGCGCATCATGGACCGGGGAGTCCGCAATGGGCATGATGCCCGGAACCGGAAGGCCATCATCGCGCGTCAACGCGCTGCATCACGGTGTTGCATTCCCCCCGCCGCTGCCCTGCCTGCCACGCCCATGTCCGTTCTCGACAATCTCGCCAACCTGCAGACCTTCGTGCACGCCGCCGACACCCGCAGCTTCGTCGAAACCGGGCGCCTGCAGGGCATTTCCGCCTCCGCGGCGGGCAAGTGCGTGGCCCGGCTGGAACAGGCCCTGGGCGTACGCCTGTTCCACCGCAGTACGCGCAGCATCACCCTCACCGCGGAGGGCCAACTGTTCCTGGCCCGTTGCCGGCGCATCCTCGACGAGCGCGATGCCGCGCGTACCGAACTGGCGCAACCGCATGCCACGCCCAGTGGCACCCTGCGCATCAGCCTGCCGCTGGTCGGCGACCTCACCCTGCCGCTGATGGCCGAATTCATGGCGGCGTATCCGGACATCCGCCTCGACCTGGACTTCAGTGACCGCCTGGTGGACGTGATCGAAGAGGGCTTCGACGCAGTGCTGCGCGTGGGTGAGCCCAGCGATTCGCGCATGAACGCGCGTCGGATGGGGGTGTTTCCCCGGCGTGTCGTTGCCTCGCCGGCCTATCTGCAGCGGCGTGGTACGCCCCGCACCCCGGCCGACCTGCTGCAGCACACGCTGCTGCACTACCGCTTCCCCAGCAGCGGCAAGCTGGAGCCATGGCCGATCCACTGGCCCGAAGGCGAACCCGTGCAGGAACTGCCCGTGCACATGGTCGCCAACACCATCGAAGCCCGCGTGGCCCTGGCCCTGCGCGATGTCGGCCTGGCCTTCGTACCCGTGCATTCAGTGCGCGATACGCTGGCCGACGGGCGCCTGGTGACGGTGCTGGACGAGTACGTGCACTCCTGCGGCACCTTCCACCTGCTGTGGCCCTCGGGGCGCCACGTACTGCCGAAGCTGCGCGTGTTCATCGACTTCGTCGGCGCGCGCCTGGACACCGTGCCGTAGCCACGCCGCGGCGCGACCGTTCAGCCGCCGGCGCTATACTGGCCGCTCATTCCTCCTTGAGGCTCGCGACCGATGCGCCATTGATGCCGCCGTCTTCGAACTAGACGGCCCGACGCTTCCCGCCCCTGCGCGCAGGGGAGAACACGGCATCCATGGAGGTCGCATGACCGCACATTTCCTCACGCTCGATCGCGTGTCGTATCGACTGGCCGATGGCCGGTCGCTGTTTTCAGACCTGTCGTTTTCCTTTGAACCGGTCGCCACCGGCCTGGTCGGCGCCAACGGTGCCGGCAAGAGCGTGCTGGCGCGCCTGCTGGCGGGGCAGATCACGCCGGACAGCGGCGACGTGCACCGCAGCGGCAACGTGTTCCTGCTGCCCACGCCCGGCCACCCACCCCGTGGCAGCGTCGGCGAACTGGCCGGCGTCGGCCCGCAGCTGGCCGCACTGGCGCGGATCGAGGCTGGCAGCATCGACGAGGCCGACTTCGCCTGCATTGGCGAGCATTGGGATCTGCGCGAGCGGCTGGCACAGCACTGGCAGGCGCAACAGCTACCGGACGATCTCGATCCTGCGCAGCCGGCGGCCCGCCTCAGCGGTGGCCAGGCGATGCAGGTGGCGCTGTCCGGCGCCTGGGCCAGTGGCGCCGACTGGCTGATTCTGGACGAGCCCAGCAATCACCTCGACGCCCGCCATCGGCAGCAGCTCTACGCGCAGCTGCAGCAGTGGACCGGCGGTCTGCTGGTGATCAGCCACGACCGCGAGCTGCTGTCGCACATGCAGCAGATCGTCGAGCTGGACGCGCACGGCCTGCGTCGCTACGGCGGACCCTGGCAGCACTATGCCGAGGCACGCGCCGCCGAGCGGGACGCAGCGGACGCACAGCTTGACCACGCACGTGCGCAGCACCGGCGGCAGCAGCGCAGCGCGCGCGAGCAGCACGAACGCCAACAGCAGCGGCAGGCACGCGGCACGCGCGAGGCGAAGCAGGCCAACCAGGCACCGATCCTGCTCGGCCGGCAGAAGCAGCGCGCAGAAGCCAGCCACGGGCGTGCGCAGCAGATCCAGAACGAGCGCCTGCAGGCCAGTGCCGCGCAGCTGCGCGCCGCTTCATCGGCCGTGCAGGCCACACCCGAGCTGGCCCTGTTTGCAGGCGAGGGCGAACGTGGCAGTACGCGCCTGCTGCAGGCGACTGATCTCGTACTGCCGTACGGTTGCAGCCTGCCGTTGCAGCTGGCGATCCGTCGCCGGCAACGCATCGCCGTGATCGGCGACAACGGCAGTGGCAAATCGACCCTGCTGCGTGTGCTGGCCGATCACCTGCCCGCGCGCAGTGGCGCCGTGCAGCGCCTCGCGCCGCTGGCCCTGCTGGACCAGCAGCTGCTGGGGTTGTGCGGTACGCGCAGCATTCTGGACAGCGTGCAGGCCGCCAACCCCGCCGCCGATCCTGGCGAGCTGCGCACGCGCCTGGCGTTGCTGGGGCTGGATGCGCAGCGCATCCAGCGTCCCGCCAGCAGCCTCAGCGACGGCGAACGGGTGAAGGGCGCACTGGCCAGCGTGCTGTATGCCGACCCGGCACCCCAGCTGCTGCTGCTCGACGAGCCCGGCAATGCCCTGGACCTGGGGGCACTGCAGGCGCTGGAACAGCTGCTGGATGCATGGCCGGGTGCGTTGATGATGGTCAGCCACGACCGTCACCTGCTGCAGGCCTTGCGGCCCACGCAGGTACTGCAGGTAACAGCAGACGGTTGGCAATGGCACGACCCACGCCCTTGAACCCCTCCCGTCAGCGCTTCCACACCGGGAACGACTGAGGCAGCTGCTGCCACAACAGCGGGCCGGCGCGGAGCTCCTGGTCATCCAGCAGGCACGCATCCAGTTCCGCGCGCACCGCGCGTTCGTCCATGTGCACGCCGATCACCACCAGTTCCTGCCGACGGTCCCCCCATAGCGGATGCCACAGCCGCGCCATCGCGGCATGCGCGGCGCGATCCGGGAAGTCCTCCACGCCCGGCAGCGGAGCGCTCCAGCAGTTGGCCTGCTGGCGCGCCCAGCCCACATCGCTGTACGGCAGGGGCGTCGGCGGCAGCAGCGGCGTGGTGTCTTCCAGGCCTGCACGTACGCGATCACGCGCGGCGTACCAGAACCCTGCGGCCTGCGTGCGCGTTGCCGCGCCAACCGAGTTCAACTCGCCCACCCAGTCCATGCGGTTGGCCAGCCAGAACCAGCCCTTGCTGCGGATCACGCCGGGCATGCCACTGCGCAACGCGCGCGCGAAACGGGCCGGATGGAACGGCCGCCGTGAACGGTAGACGAAACTGGCAATGCCGTACTCTTCGCTTTCCGGCGTGTGCTCGCCACGCAGCTCCTTCACCCAGCCCGGTGCGCGCTGCGCCCGCTCGAAGTCGAAGCGGCCGGTATCGAGCAGTTCCGTCAGCGGTACATCACCGAAGCTGGACAGCAGCAGCTTCGCATCGCGGTTGAGGCCGCGCAGCACGGCCAGCGTGTCCTGCAGCACTTCCTCCTCCACCTGGTCGATCTTGCTGACCACGATCACGTCAGCGAACTCGACCTGCTCGCAGAGCAGGTCGACTACCCCGCGGTCGTCGTCCGGTCCCGCCTGCTGGCCACGCTCGGCCAGGCGCAGGGTCGATCCGAAGTCGGCCAGGAAGGCACTGCCGTCGACCACGGTGACCATCGTGTCCAGCCGGGCGATGTCGCTCAGGCTGAAGCCCTGCTCATCGCGCACCGCGAAGGTCGCGGCCACCGGCATCGGTTCGCCGATACCGGTGGATTCGATCAGCAGGTAGTCGTAGCGGCCGCTGTCAGCCAGCCGCCGCACTTCCTGCAGCAGGTCCTCGCGCAGCGTGCAGCAGATGCAGCCGTTGCTGAATTCCACCAGCGTCTCTTCGGTGCGGCGCAGTTCGGCGCCACCGTCGCGCACCAGCTGCGCATCGATGTTGACCTCGCTCATGTCGTTGACGATGACCGCCACGCGCAGGCCCTCGCGGTTGCGCAGGATCTGGTTGAGCAGGGTGGTCTTGCCGGCCCCCAGAAAGCCGGACAGCACGGTGACGGGCAAGCGGCGGTCGGCGCGGGAAACAGTGTTCATGTCGGAGCGGTCTGGCTGCGGGAAAGAAATGTTACTGTATAACAATTGTTACGCAAGGAACCTCCCCATGAAGTCCCCTTCCCCCGCACTGCTCGATGCCGGAGCCCTCGCCCTGTCGAGCCTGTGCCTGCTGCACTGCCTGGCGCTGCCCCTGCTTGCCGCCGCGTTGCCACTGTTCGGCGCCTGGGCCCAGGCCGAATGGGTGCATCTGCTGTTCGTGGCGATCGCCCTGCCGCTGACCGGCTACGCCCTGTGGCGGGCCGACCGCCGCCATCGCCTGCCCGTCATGGCCTGGACTGCGGCCGGTCTCGGCCTGGGCCTGCTGCTGGCCGGCGCGCTCGAGCTACCTTCGCATGCCTGGGAAACGCCGCTGACCGTCACCGGCAGCCTGCTGCTGGCCGCCACCCACATCTGGAACGCGCGGCGCCGGCACCGCCACTGCTGAGCATCGCCGACGGCCCGCCCCGCGTTACTTCCCGTAACGCCGCAACAGTTCGACCAGCACCTCGGCCTCCGCCGCCCGCTGCTGCGGGTCTTCAGCCCCGACCACATGCTCCTGCAGGTGCTCGTGCAGCAACTCCATCAACAGGCTGTGGGCCGCACCACGCACCGCCGCGACCTGCACCAGCACGTCCGCACAGTCGCCCGCTTCACCCTCGGGCCTGTCCAGCGCCTGCTCCAATGCCGCCACCTGGCCGCCAATGCGGCGCACCCGGGTCAGCAGCTGTTTTCGATTTCTGTGTACATGTGCCATGGGTGGATCGTATACCCTATGGGGGTATCAACTCCACCCGCCGGTCACTCCATGCATCTGGACACGCTCGCCGCTGCCCGTCGCCACGACCATCGCTTCGACGATGGCAATCCCCTTGCCGAACGCAATACCCGCCGCGCCCTGTGGCTGACCGTCGGCATGATGCTGGTGGAGATCGTCGGCGGCTGGTGGTTCAACTCCATGGCCGTGCTGGCCGACGGCTGGCACATGAGCTCGCACGCACTCGCGCTGGGCCTTTCGGTGTTCGCCTACCGCTGTGCACGGCGCTACGCGCACGACCCGCGGTTCGCCTTCGGCACCTGGAAGATCGAGATCCTGGCGGGCTATACCAGCGCCATTGCCCTGCTGGGTGTCGCCGCGCTGATGGCCGCGCAGTCCGTGCAGCGGCTGTGGGTTCCCGCGCCGATCCATTACGACGAAGCCATCGCCATCGCCGTGGTCGGCCTGGGCGTGAATCTGCTCTGTGCGTGGTGGCTGCACGACAGCCCCGGCCACACGCATCACGCGCATGGGCACGACCACGCGCATCATCACGGGCATCACCACGATCACGTTCATGACCCTTCGCAGGGCCACGATCTCAATCTGCGCTCGGCCTACCTGCACGTGCTGGCCGACGCGGCCACTTCGGTGCTGGCCATCGTCGCACTGCTCGGCGGCAAACTGCTGGGCCTCACCTGGCTGGACCCCGTGATGGGTCTGGTCGGCGCCGTGCTGGTCACGGTGTGGGCGGTCGGCCTGCTGCGTGACAGTGGCCGCATCCTGCTCGACGCGCAGATGGACGCGCCGGTGGTGGCCGAGGTCCGCGAGGTGATCGAGCAGGGCCCATGGCCGGCACGCCTGGCCGACCTGCACGTCTGGCAGGTGGGCCGGGGCAAGTACGCGGTCAGCGCCAGCGTGGTGACCAGCGACGCCCGCCTTGATGCCGATACCGTGCGCCAGGCGCTGGCGATCCACGAGGAGCTGGTGCACGTGACGGTCGAGATCCATCACAGCCCGTCCTGACAGCGCCGAGCCCTCGCCCCGGCTTCAGAGCTTCAGCATCATCCGCAGCAGGTACATCAGCAACGGCAGCGCACTCAGCACCGCGCCCACGATACCGATCCAGGGCCAACGCTCGCCCCGCACCCGCGATGCCACCGCCAGCCCGCATCCCACCAGTGCCGAGCCCAGCACGCCCACCCCAAGGCCTGCGGCGATGCCATTGCCTCCCGCGGCCACCGCCGCCTGTGCCGCAAGCGTGCCTGCAGCCCACCCCACGACCAGGCCCAATCCACTGGCCACTCCGCACCACGGTGCCTTGCCCTGTGCCATTGCACGCGTCCTCTTGCCGAATTTCTGTACGGGCCACGCCCGGCTGCTGCCTACACTAGCCGCACCTGCCTCGTCGGGACATCCCATGCGCGCGCTTCGCCTGCTGCTGCCCGGTGCCCTCCTGCTGCTCACCGCCTGCGGCGGCGATGCGCGGCTGCCGTTCTCCTCCGATGCCCTGCAAGGCTGCTTCGCTACCAGCCCGCGCAAGACCGCCGATTTCCGCATCGAGCGCGAAGGCAGCCAGTACTTCGTTTCCTTCAACCGCGATGGGCAATGGCAGCGCGACCCGAACGGGCTGCACAAGGCCACCTCCAGCGAGATCAGCCGCTACTTCCGCGACGATGCGGCACAGATCGACAGCGCCTTGATCCGCATGGCCGGCGGCTTCGGCCTCTTCCACTTCAACAGGGGCGCCACGCTGAAGGGCAAGGCCAGTGACAGCGACTACATGGCACTGATGCTGATCGGTGCCGGGCCGGTGTATGCGGTGAAGTGCGATTGATCGAAGTGCAGGGATTCAAGCGGATGAGGAAAGTTTCAAATTCGATCAGGCACAACTTCGGTCACAATCGAGATGCCGGATATTGTTGAGCCTACTGTCTCCGCCACCATGAAACGGAGACTCACACATGAGCAGACGCGCGCTGATGCTATGTATAGCGACGGCCATGGCTGTACCTGCGTTCGCAGAAACACCCTTGAGTGTCGACAGAACCGAGTTGGACTCCAAGGGCGAGATCATCATCGTTCGTCGTACAACGTGGCCAGACTTCGACGGAGCACACATCCAGGTTGATCAGCATCTCAAGCCAGATGGATTTGGACGCCTGATCTATCGATACAGTGACCAGTCGGAAGCCACCAAGCTCTATCATCAGGCCTTCTGCGCCTCCATGGATATGGAACCGTCTCAGGGGGAAGGGACGATTGAAGGGCCGGCAGCAGGTTGGGTATGCACTCGCGAAAATGCCCCCGGCAGTTGCGTTGGGATCCAACACCGCTCTTTCTATCCTTCATGACAGCTGCGGTACCATGCCCTCCCCCGAACCGCCCGATGCCTGCCGTGCCCCATTACACCGGCCCCCTGCTGACCCGCGACAGCGCCGACGCCCTGCGTCGTGCCCATGACAAGGGCGCGCCCGAGTGGCAGGGCTCGCTTGACCTGGGGCGCAGCCAGGACAGCGTGGGGCTGGACGCGGAAGGCTTCCATTTCCGCGGCCAGCACTACCCGTGGCCGGGCAAGCTGAAGGACCGCACGCTGTACTACTGGGAGGGCGAAGACTTCGCTCCCATCTCACGCTACAGCGGTTCACTGATCAAACTGGTGCCTACCGAGTGGGGTGCGCCGACCTTCGAAATCGACGGCATCAAGATGCTGCCCACCTCGAAGCTGTCGCCGTTCGAAGACGCACGCCGCAAGGTCGAGCTGGTTGCACCGGCAGGCAAGGCGCTGCTTGATACCTGTGGTGGGCTCGGTTACTTCGCCGCCTGCGCACTGGAGGCCGGCGTCGGCCAGATCCGCTCGTTCGAGAAGAACGCCGACGTGATGTGGCTGCGCACGCTCAACCCGTGGTCGCCCGATCCCGACTCGGCCGCTGCCGGTGGTCGCCTGCACTTCAGCCAGGGCGACGTCTCGCAGCAGATCGAGCAGATCGCCAGCAACAGCGTCGATGCGATCCTGCATGACCCGCCGCGCTTCGGCATCGCAGGCGAACTGTATTCGCAGGTGTTCTACGACCATCTCGCCCGCGTCCTGCGCAAGGGCGGCCCCCTGTTCCACTACACCGGCGCGCCGAACAAGCTCACCAGCGGCCGCGATGTGCCGCGCGAAGTGGCCAAGCGCCTGGAAAAGGCCGGATTCAAGGCCGAGCTCGCGCTGGACGGCGTGCTGGCGGTCAAGCGCTGAGCGCTACTCCGAATCCACCTTCGCCAGCGTCATCACCCACGCCGGCACCACCGGTTCGCCGGCATAGAAATCCTTCGGCTTGTTCTCGGCCATCGCCCAGCGATGCAGCCAGCTCGGGCCGTAGCGGCCGTTGTAGCCTTCCGCGCCGCGCGCATAGGCGGGGTCACGCATGGCTTCTTCCAGCGTGATGAAGCGGTAGCCGCGCCGCCGGGTGGCCGCCACCAGTTCGGCGAAGGTGGCCGCGTTCAGTTCATTGGCATGCATCAGCCAGACCTGCGGCAACGCATAGCCCAGCAGCGCCTGCGACTGCCGCTCGTAGTAGTCCAGCTTGTTGAGCATGTACGGCACATAGCCCTTGCGCAGCCGCGCCAGCGTAGCCTCGCGGGCTGCGGACGGCGGCTGTTCATTCATCACGTTGGCGTAGGCGAAGGCCCAGACCCATTCGCCGTTGTCCACCGTCACCGGCGCCACGCGGTACCCGTGGTCGCGGAAGAATCCGTCCATTGCCGCGCGGTCCTCGGCCGTCCGGCCCGCACGCAGATACGGATGGCGCATCCACTGTGGCCGCTGTCCACGCTCGGCCAGCAGCGGCCGCAGCACCTGTTCGCCACGCAGGAAATCCTGCTGGAAGGCAGCCACGCCCCGCGCATTGAGGTCCATGTGCGAATAGGTGTGGTTGCCCAGCCCATAACCCGCATCGAGCCAATCGCGCAGCATCTGCACCCGCGCCGGCTGCACTTGGCCATCAACCTCCAGCTTGTTCTCGTTGACGAAACCCACCACCGGCACATCGGCCTGGCGCAGCTGCGCCATCAACGCCGCATGGCGCGTCTGCAGATCCGCAGGCAGGATGGTGTCCACGCGCGCCCACGGCAGATCATCAATGGTGACCGCGATGCGCCGGTCCACCTCCGCGGCGTGCACCGCCAGCGACAACAGCAGCAACGGCAGGGCACACAGCCACGTACGCATGGACCATCCTTGTGTCGGCAGGAACGCCGACTGTAGCCCAGCGCGCGAGCGCCGTCAGCGCCCCTCTTCCGCAGCCGCGGCCCGCCACAGTGCAACACCGCCCACCATCGCGGCCGTCAACAGCGCCACCAGCACCAGGGCCAGGTCATCCGGATTGCGCTGCAGCGGCGCGTGCGCACGGGTGAAGATATGGAAGACCACCTCCTGGGCCTGCTCCAGTGGCATGCGTCCCTGCTGGGTCAGATCGACCAGACACGCCGTCGGAGACAGCCTGACCACGCTGTTCCACGCGTCTTCGTACAGATGCAGGGTCCACGCCGCCAGCGCCATGGCGCTGGCATGCAGAGCCATCAGCCCCAGCGCGGTGGTGCGCAGGGGCCGCCGTACCCGGTGCCACCAATGCACGCAGATGGCCATCGCACCCAGCAGTGCGAGCACCATGCCCGCTACCGGCAACCACCGCAGTGGCTGCCAATCATCCAGCGCGCCGGCACGCGCCATCAACACTTCGGCCATCCGCAGTCGCGCCGCGGGGTCCGGGCCACCGCAGGCAGCCGTCACCGGCTCCAGCAACAGATCCACGCGGTGGTGGAAGTAGCCTGCGGCCAAGCCAAGGCCCAGCACGGCGACCACCTGCAGCAGAAGCAACATCAGTCCCGGGGCGCGCGTGCGGCCCTGAGGGAACGGAGTGGATGTCATCGTTACACTCGTGTCGGCGGTCTGTCATCGTAACCAAGCCGATCACGGCTGTCGGCTGGCGGATGCGACAACACGTGTGCTCGGCGGTACGATGTCCACCGAGGAAGAACCGCTGCATGGAGTGCGCTGGATGCTGACGCTGTACCTGCTGGTGCATTACGGCACCGGCCTGTTGATGATCGCAGGGGCGGCCTACGCCGTGTCGCGTGTCATCCAGACCCAGCGCGCAAAGCTGCCACCGGTGACGTCGCGCCTCCTGCCTGCGGCCACACCACCGCGCCGTCGCGAACGCAAGGCACTACGGCGCCTGCAACGTCGTCATCCGCAGTCGAGCTACCACGTTGCCGCACCGGTTCCCCGCGCGTGGTACTTCATCGGCTGCATACCGATCTTCGCCACGGCAGCGGTATGGGCCGTCACCATGCCGGACGGCGCACGCTTCCAGGTCATGGTTGAAAGCACCGTCGGCTACCCGGCGAGCATCGCCCAGGTGCGCCTGCCCGCATCCCGGCACGCCGCGCTGTTGCAGGCGTGGCAGCCTGTCATCGCACAGGGCGCACGCACGGTCGAGATGGACTACACCATCGGCCGCCCACCGCTGGCAATCCAGTCGCGCGACGTTCTGCCGGTACAGGTACGGCAGCAGGGTGACCTGCTGCAGGTCGCGTTCGCACAGCCGATGCAGACACACCAGCTGCAGGCCGCACTGACAGCGCGGGGCGCTCTGGCCGCCGGTGCGGTGCAGGTCCATCCACGCACGTTCGCGCCTTGGCGCGAACGCGGTTGGACGCCCCTGCTCGTCCCTGCACCAGCGGGCCGCCCAACGCCGCGCTAACCGCGCGGCAGCTTGGCCGCCCACATGTTGTCGACCAGGTTCGGATAGGGTCGCCCGTTCTCCTCCGCGCGCTGCCGCGCCGCCTCCTTCTGTGCAGGCGACAACGGCTGCGACTTCTGGCCCTTCGGGTTGGGCTTCTTCCACGGTGGCGTGCGGGTCTGGCGCATGCGACGAGTGTAGAGGCCGGTTACTGCTTGAGGAAGTTCAGCAGCGCCAGATTGAAGTCGTCGGTGTGGCTGGTGTTGCAGCCATGCGGCGCGTTGTGCAGCACCACCAGCTCGCTGCCGCGTATGGCGCGCTGGGTGCGCTTGCCCGAGCCCTCCAGTGGCACGGTGGCATCACTGTCGCCGTGCAGCACCAGGGTGGGAACGCTCACCTTCTGCAGATCGCGACGGAAGTCGGTGGTGGCAAACGCCTTCATGCAACCCAGCGCCGCCGCTTGGTCGGACTGGTGGCACAGCGCAATCGCCGCCTGGCGCTCGGCCTCGGTGACCATCAGCTTGCCGTTGGCGCTGAAGAAATCGCGGGTGAAGCCATCGAAGAAGGCTTCGCGGTCCTGTTCCAGGCCGGTGCGCATCTCGTCCGCCTTGTCCTGGGTCAGCGGGCCCTCCGGGTTATCGTCGGTGCGCAGCAGGTAAGGGGGCACCGCAGCCGCGAACACCACACTGTGCAGGCGCGCCTCGCCGTGATTGGCGATGTAGCGCGCCACCTCGCCGCCACCCATCGAGAAACCGACCAGTGTGACCTCCTTCAGATCGCGCTGCTCGATGATGCTGGCCAGATCGGCCGCCAGCGTGTCGTAGTCATAGCCGTCGGCTGGCTTCTCGGAGCGACCGAAGCCACGCCGGTCATAGCTGATCACGCGGTAGCCCGCATCCCGCAGGATCGGCACCTGATCCTTCCACGCCTCGGCCGAGAGCGGCCAGCCATGGATGAGAATGACCGGGCGGCCCTCACCGCCGGTGTCTTCGATGTGCAGCCGGATGGGGGAAGCAGGCATGGGAACTCCTGGTGTAAGGATGGCACCAGCCTAGGCAGCGCCGCCTGTGGCGACCGTGAGGGAATCCGCCCGCGCCATGACATGCCCTACACGCCTGGCGCCCGGGACCCGCACCCGGAATCCGGCCGTTCGTACCCGGCAGACGCGGCTTCGTCGCACCCGCGCGCCGACCGCCCCCGCAGCGTGCCACTGTGCGCCCGACATCCACGGAGACGCGCCATGCTGTTCGCCCTGCCCTTGCTCGCCGCCGGCCTTGCCGCCAGCCCTGCCCCGTCCGATACCCTGCGCGAGCAGATCCGCCAGGCCGATACCCAGCTGTTCGCAGTGGCGTTCGAGGCCTGCGATGCCGATCGGGCCGCGGCGATGACCACCGAGGACATGGAGTTCTTCCATGACAAGGACGGCAAGTCGGCCAGCAGCCGCGAGGACTTCCGGCGCAGCGTGGCCCGCATGTGCGACAGCGCGCGCCAGGGCGGCTGGCGCCTGCGCCGCGAATTGGTGGACCGTTCGCTGCAGGTGTTCGCGTTGCACGATGAGCGTGCATTGGAGATGGGCGACCATCGCTTCTACGAACGCGGCAAGGACGGTGTGGAGCGGTGGGTGGGGCAGGCGCGCTTCGTGCAGGTGTGGCGACGCGTGGACGGCACCTGGCAGGTGGAGCGGGTGATCAGCTATGACCACCGCGGGGTGGATTGAGGTTGGGGAGGTGGCAGGCGGCGGAGGGTCCACGCCGCCACTCTGGCGCCCACCTGGCGAAATCCCATGCCTGCAACAGGTGGCCGCGCTCTCCCAGCGCGGCCACCTCCAGCCGTTACAACTGGATGCGCGCCACGCTCTCGTTCGCGTCCTTGGCATCCTTCTCGCCGTTCTTGATGCTCACGTACAGCACGTTGTTCTTGGCATCCAGCGCCAAGCTGTTCGGGTGGGTCGGCACCGGGTAGGTGGCCACCTTCTGGTAGCTCTCACTGTCGTACGCGGTCACCGTGCCGCCATCGCGGTTGGTCACGTACAGGCGCTTGCGCGGTGCGTCCAGCAGGATGCCCAGCGGGCCGGCGTCGGTCGGGATG
Organism: Stenotrophomonas sp. GD04145; assembly: GCF_029835135.1. NCBI lineage: Bacteria > Pseudomonadati > Pseudomonadota > Gammaproteobacteria > Lysobacterales > Lysobacteraceae > Stenotrophomonas > Stenotrophomonas sp. GD04145. Next base: position 28,041 of record NZ_JAODZG010000024.1, read on the forward strand.
CTGGCCAGTTCCTTGCCGGTGGTGCGGTCGAGCACCAGCACGCGCTGGCCCGGGTGCTTGCTGGTGAAGCCCGCGCTGCTCTTGGTCATGTAGCTGCGGATCATCTCCGAGCCCTGGTCGGTCACGAACAGGCGCTTGCCGTCCGGGTGAAGCGCGATGTTCATCGGCTGCTCGGCGCTGATCTTGTGCTGGGCCACCACCTTGTTGGCGTCGGTGCCAACCACCACCAGGTCGGCCAGCAGGTTGCTGGTGTACACGCGCTTGTTGGCGGCATCCAGCGCCAGGCCCGGCGCCTTGGCGTTGCCCAGGCCCGGAATGGTGTTGATCACCTTTAGGGTGGTGGTATCGACCACGAACAGCGCGCTGCCCTCGCTGGAATGGCCGGTGACGTACAGACGGTTGGCCGGGCTGTCGACCACCAACTCGCGCAGGTCGTGGGTGTAGGCGGCCTTGCCGTCCTTGCCGACCTTCTTCTCCATCAGCTGCACGATGCCGATGGCCTTGTTCTGCGCGGTATCGACCACGGTTACCGAAGTATCGACGGTGTTGCCGACGTACAGGCGGTTGTGGGCGTCATCCAGCACTACGCCGAACGCCTTGCGCTCCAGCGGGATGCGGGTTTCCACGGCCAGCGTGGCCGGGTTCAGGCGCAGCACCTGCGACGGGCCGGCGTCATCGCCGAAGCCGCCGGAGGAGGCCACGAACACGGCGTTCTGGGTGGAGCTGTACGCCAGTTCGTACAGGCCCTTGGCGATGGCCTGGCGCTGCACGGCAGCGGGGGTGCTGGCGGCGGGCGCGTTATCGGCGAAGGCCGCCGGGGCGCCGACGCTGAGCGAAATGGCAAGGGCCAGGGCGGCCGAGCGGAAAGCGGAATGACGGAACATGCGAGCATCCTTGAAAGGGCACGGAAGGGTGTCCTGGCTCGCTGGGCCGTACGAAGACGGCCGTTCCGGCGTGTGCGCACGGAAAGGCTGGCTGGGTTAGCGGGGGGAATGGTAACAGGAGACAGGGAGGCGGGGTGGGATGCTGCACCGGGCACCCGCGCAATCGCTGCGAAACGCCTGTGTGCGCCCGCGTAGTGCCAGCGAGGGGGCATTCACGGTCGGCAAGGAGGCCGAGTTGGATTCACGGCCCTGGCGCCCTTCTAAGAATCCGGAGCACGGGTAGTCAACACGTCCCCGACCAAGGGTCCATATTCAATGACACCGTCCTCTCCGCGCCGATACCTGATGCCCGCCCTGCAGGCAAGCGGTGCCATATCCCAAACCCATCCCTTGAGTTGGCGACGGGTATTCTCAGGCGAATAGAGCGGCATGTTCATGCGCAACCCGTGGTCCTCGCCCAGATCGAGCGTGCACATGACAGCGCCCTCGCCGTCATGCTCTTCGTCGAGATCCGGATCGTCAACGTGAGTGATGGTCGCAAGGAGAGGTTCAACATGGATCAATGCTTGCAGCGCATGTGGCATATCCGTGAATGATGGTGCTGCGCGGCCATCGCTGGGCTCCTCTACGAATGGCACGTCCAGCGTGACGCAACGAAAGTAGTGTTCACTTCGCCCCATCACGCCACGCCCACCGATGGCGGTTGCCATGTCCGCCAACTCGTCGGCACGGAGCAGAAGGGTCGTGTCATCTGCATGCATCGCCACCAGTTCTTCATCATTGGCGTCACTGCCCAGGGAATCTTCCCGCAGGGTGACGTCGAGCGCGACAATGTCATCCCCCTCAGAATTGCTGGAAATCTCGTAGGAGCCGCTGTAAACGCGCATCTCGGTGCGCTCGAACGTCTTGTGATGAATGCGCCAGAACAGCAAGTGGTACTGGCCGCTCGGCTGCAGCGCCAGCAGCCGATGCCAGTCGATGTAGGAAGACAGATACAGCCCGGCGAGTCCCGGGCCTGTTGCAATGCCTTCGAACATGGAGCGATGTTCGACTGGCAGCGCGTCGGCTACTGTCGTCGGCTCGTCGGTCTTCGACTTGGGCAAATCAACGGCATCGCGAAGGCGGCGATGCATGTCGAGCGCATTGACCTTTGCGACCCTTAGCGTCTGGGCCGAGAACAGCATCTGATCGACTTCATAAACTTCGCCGGGCGCGAGTGCTCCGCACGCTTCTCTTGCGGCCCGAGCCAACGCCGGTGAAATGAGCGTTTCGAGTGCCTCCTGCTCGCAAAGGAATGTGTTGAAGAAGTCATCCAGACTCCACGCCAAGTCACCCGTCTTCTTTGACACGGGATCGATGTAGGCCACGTCTTCGTCGGCTTCCGACAGTTTTCGGTAATAGAGAAGTGTGCCGAAAGGCGTCAGCGCGATGGGAATGCGCCGTACGGAATCGGGTGGCGAAACAATCCAGCGATCAAGCACGGATTGCCATTGCCGGGGATCGATCAGCGCGAGCTGAAGGTCGCCATAGAATCCGATACCTTTCCGGCGCCACAGATCGAGAAGGCCGGCGGGGAGAACACCCTCATAGGCGGAAACACGCTTATGGGGAGCCGGCGAAACCTGCCGCGACGGCCGATGCGTCTTGACGAAGCGATGTAGGGTGAGGCGGCGAGGGAGGACCAATGCATCTGTTCCTGTCATCAGACGTATGCCCAGTATCCTGCCCTCCCCGTTTGAGGATGACCATGACCAGAATCGACGCCGCATGGCTGGAAGCGTTCGACAAGGAGTTGCTGCATCTGTTCGCCATCGACCTTGGCAATACCGGCATGGACGAGTATCTGCTGGCTTGCTACGCGGACCTTCCGCCACGCGAGGCGGCACTCGCATTCGGAAGCGATTACGACCTGGAGCGCGACGATGCCCTGTGGCCTCGGCCGGGACTGGAGCCCTAACGTTAAGCCGTGTCGCAATTGCCACGCTTTCTCTATCAGCCCTTTGTGTCGGGTGTCGCTTTTGGGGCCTTGCACGGCGCCAAAGCGTGCTTTCTGCTGCGCATTCGGGCCGTAACTTAACAACGGCGGAAACCGCCGCACCACAGGGGTTCCGCCGCATTGGAGTCGTGTAACAATGCCGTAAGCGTCAGCACTTGTGGCCTCTGCGGCCCACGGTTCCTTGGCATCTCGCAGCCATGCGAGTACACCTTTGCATGCCACCTCACACAGGGTGGCGCGGGCGTCGAAAACCCGGTCAACAACCATGTGTTTGCGCTTGTCAGTCGGCGTCACGGTTACGTGGCGCCGGCTGGCAATCCGTTCGCGTTCCATGGCGGACGGTGCGTGGGGGCCTTCGGGCCCGCCGGATTGGTTGTTGACCGGTTTTCGAGCCACGCATCGTCCCGCCACCTTCATCGGTGGCGGTGCTATCTGTTCTGTACGGAGCATTGCCATGAACGAATCGAATTTCCGTTCCCTGCACGCGCAGTACGATCCGGCCAATTCCGAGCCCGAGCGCGACGCACCCACCGATCCCAACGGATTTGTCTCGACCCTGCGTCGCATCGGAAAGGGTGCGGCCGCAGATGGACAGCCGTGGCCGGAGCGGCATCAATTGCCTGGGCGTTGTCTTCAGCTGGCGGATGCGGACTGCGCGCTAGCGGGATTGCGCGTGGTGGCAGAGTTGATGCTGGCTGCGGAGCGGACTCGGCAGAATGGAGCGCCTGAGGAGTACGTGGGGGATCGGGTGATGGAGGGGTTGAAGATGGCTTGTGTGGCGTTGACTGCGCAGGTTACTGAGCGATTGCAGGTGCGGGAGTAGAGCCCAAGGCTTGCCTCAAGCAATAGGCTGTGGGCTGTCGTCGCGGCCCAATTGTCCGTTCGCCTTCGATCTGGAGGACTTCCAATGAGGTCTCTGACATACGCGGTACTGTGCTTGGCAGCGCTGATTGGTTCAGCGCTCGCCCACTTCCACCTGCCAAAATGCTATCTGGAGCTGAAGACCTACCTCAAGGTCTCAGCTGCAGAGTTTGCTGTCATGCACGAGGAAGCCCTAAGCTTAGCGGCTAAAGATGCAGCGCTCGGTGCCAGACGCTTTGAAGCAAGGTACGTCGAACTCACTTGCCAAGGTGAGCCAGTTCTGCTGGTGGACAACTCCTCAGCACAGTTGTTCATCCTAGGCTTCATAGGCCGAGCCATTGAGGTGCCTTGCGTTCAACCTCTACTCCAGCACTGGAGTAGCCGACTGCTTCCAGCCGATTAGGGCTTTGCAACTGAACTCCACATACGAGACGCATCGACGGACCTGAACAGTCTTCGATTTGCGCTGACACACTACCCTCTTCCACCCCAAGCCATCAGCGGCTCATTGTGTCGTTTACGGCATACTCTCCCCGGAAGCGCCACGCGCGGTCGAGGACAGGGGAAGGCTGTGAGCAGGTGGACTGACGACGAATTGGCTGCTGCCGTCGAGGCGTATCGCCAAATGGAGGCGCGTCTCGCCGATGGATTGATCCTTGAAAAGGCCAGGTTCTATCGGGACCTGGCAACCCGCCACGGGCGCACGCCCAAGGCGTGGGAGTACCGCATGCAGAACATCTCTCATGTTTTGGATCAGGCAGGGAAGCCGTGGCTACCCGGGCTTCTTCCAGCATCGAACGTGGGTGCGAGGGTTGAGCCGAAACTTGCCAAGCTCCTTGGGCTTTCTGGTGAAGCGCTCACATCGGTCTGCGGTCCTGCAAGGGAACTGTTGGAGCAGGAGACTAAAGCGGCAGAAGCATCTGGCAGTTTCTCCCCAACAGACGAGGTTGACGAGAGGCAGCGTGTGCTCGCGGCTATTGTTCGGCGCCGCGGCCAGCCTGTGTTCCGTCAGGCACTACTGGAGGCGTACGACGGTTGCTGTGCTATGACGAGGTGCAATGTGGTCGATGCGCTTGAGGCGGCCCACATCCGCCCCTACTCCGGCCAATCGAGTAGCGTGGTCAGCAACGGCCTGCTGTTGCGCGCGGACGTTCACACCCTTTTTGATCTCTACCTTATCGCCGTAGACCCTGTGTCCTTGCGGATGTCTCTGGCGCCTGCATTGCACCAGTCAAGCTATAGCGACCTTGCCGGCATGGAACTGGCATCTCCAGTATCAACGACGCTTTCGGCCAGCCCTGATTCGCTAGCCTGGCATCGGTCGCAGTGTACCTGGGTTTAGAAGAGCTTCCCCTGCGCGGTTGTCTCAGCTTCTGAGACAGCAGAGGGAGATCCTTCCGTCCGGATTTCACTTGCCTCACTTGACGTATAGATCAATAATCGAAGCGTATCGAATACGGAAGCCGGGCGTGACGACCCTCCAAGAACTAGGCTGTCAGGTAGCTGCTAGGCGTAAGCAGCTGGGCCTGAAGCAGATCGACGTAGCGAAGGCCAGCGGCGTGACTGCTGAACTGCTTTCACGATTCGAAAGGGGGCGCCTTTCTGAGCTCGGCAGCAGGAAACTGATTGCAGTGCTGTCGGCTTTGGGTATGGAAATCTCACTCAGCACGACGCCATCATTCATTTCGGAAGAAGGATGATCGCGTCCAAATCTATGTGGACCATTGGTCCAATCAAGCAAAATTCACTGGAGTACTGGAATGAGATCGGTTGAGCTTTTCGCAGGAGCCGGCGGTTTGGCCATGGGATGCGAAATTGCCGGTTTCGAGCACTTGGCCGTGGTCGAATGGGACAAGTGGGCGTGCGACACGGTCCGCGAGAATCAACGGCGCGACTACCCCCTTGTTCGTGGATGGACCCTGCACGAAGGTGATGTCCGCTCGTTCGACTGGTCTTCCATCCCGCAGGACATTGAGCTCCTGGCTGGTGGCCCACCCTGCCAGCCATTCTCTATTGGCGGTAAGCACAAGGCGCATGAAGACGGACGGGATATGTTCCCGGCGACTGTCGAGATCATCAGGCAGCTGCGACCGAAGGCCTTCATTGTTGAGAATGTGAAGGGGCTGACTCGCGCCAAGTTCGCGAACTACTTCCATTACATTCAACTGCAGTTGGAGTTCCCAGATGTTCCTCCTCGCAAGGATGAGGACTGGTCAGATCACCTCGCACGCCTTCAGGTCGAGAAGACATCGGGCAAGCGGAAGGGCAAGGGTCACACCTATAACGTCATCCCTACTTTGGTGAATGCTGCGAACTTCGGCGTTCCCCAGAAGCGTGAGCGTGTGTTCTTGGTGGGCTTCAGAGACGATCTTGGCTTGGAATGGTCGTTCCCGCATGAAACCCATAGCTACGATGCTCTTTTGCATGACCAATGGGTGACCGGGGTCTACTGGAAGCGTCACGGCATACGTCAGCCCAAGATGCCCGCAAAACTGGCGGCTCGGGTCGCTAAGTTGCAGCAGTTCCGTACGATGCTGCCGACGCAGGCATGGCGGACGGTTCGAGATGCACTGCAGGGGCTGCCAGATCCAGAGGGTCGCGAAGCAAAGAAGTTTGCGAACCACATCTATCAGGCAGGTGCACGCTCCTATCCTGGTCACACTGGCAGCCCCCTCGATCTGCCGGCTAAGACGCTTAAGGCTGGCGGCCACGGCGTGCCCGGCGGCGAGAACATGCTAGTGAAGGATGACGGTTCGGTGCGCTACTTCACGATTCGCGAAAGTGCTCGAATTCAGACGTTCCCTGATGGCTTCCAATTCCATGGAAGCTGGTCGGAAACCATGCGGCAGCTTGGGAATGCAGTCCCAGTACTGCTGGGCCAGCGGGTTGCGGCCAGTGTTGCGGAACAGCTCGCGATTGCGGGACTGTCGCAAATCGCCAAGAATGAAGCAAACACCAAAAGAAAGCGCGCATGACGGCCAAAGTAATTCCATTCAACCCACTGGATAAGAAGAACCTTGGCGCGAGCGTTGCCGAGGCTCTACTTACGAAGGAGGTGCACCCACTTGGCCAGCTTCCCCAGTTTGATGGTGCGGGCATTTACGCCATCTATTACACAGGCGACTTCGAAGCTTACGAGCAGATCGCCCGGCTCAACAACGATGGAAAGTTCATGCTACCCATCTACGTGGGGAAGGCTGTCCCCGCAGGTGCTCGTATGGGTGCGGGCACCGATGTTCCACCTGGCAAGGTTCTCTTTAAGAGGCTTAAGGAGCACGCAGACAGCATCAAGGCTGCGACGAACCTAAACGTTGAGGATTTTTCCTGCCGATTCTTGGTTGTCGACGACATCTGGATCCCACTGGGCGAGTCTCTCATCATCTCCCGTTTCACGCCCCTGTGGAATTCGCTGATTGATGGATTCGGGAACCACAACCCAGGAAAAGGGCGACATGCAGGCATGAGACCTCGTTGGGATGTGCTCCATCCTGGACGCGAGTGGGCTCAGCGCTTGGCAGAACGCCCGGAATCGCAGCTGAGAGTGGCGGAGGATGCTGCCACCTATCTTCGCGTCCTTCCGCCATGCATCTCAGATCGCTTCGTTGAGGCAGACGGCGCATGAACTATTGGCATGTTGGTGCTGAGCCCCCCTAATCGGCTCTTCTAACTTGTCGAGCGCCGGGGAATGTGTACCTTCACCTTTCGAGCAAACGTGAAACGAACGTCTTTCCGGACCAATACAAGATGAAGGCAGATGTATCACTCCATCTAGCCTACTCAATTCAAGAAGGTGCGAGCTTGAGGAAATTCACCTTCTTGGGGCAACTTTGATCATCGCCTTCAGCTCTGCATTGCGACACCGAATGCAACTGCGGGTGTTCGGATAGCCATTAGCGCTATTTGCGCACTCTCAGATGTGGAACGCGGCGTCTACACGCCGCCCTTGTACGACCATTTACAAAAGGAAATGTAATGACACCGTACCTCAATCTGAATGGCGATTCCAACATTGTTTCCTACGAAGCAACTGCCACGTCCATCCATGTAGTTTTTGCCAGTGGGACGTGGAGGAACTATCTATATGATGACACAAGGCCCGGCTCGGCCATTGTCGACCAGATGAAGGTACTCGCAGCCCAGGGGCATGGACTTAACTCATTCATCTCAAAGTCCGTAAGGACCAATTACGCCCAGAAGTGGTGAACACACCTCACACTGCGCAGGCGAAAGTGGGGCGATTTATTCGCCCCACTTCTTACTACCTTGTAATGAAGCAACGCCCCCTGCTCAGGTCAACCGGACAATATACCGGCCTAGATTCCCAGCACTAGCATTTGAGTGGCAACAGAGCTTCCGGTCTATCAACCGACCCAATGATTTCGGAATAAACCATGAGCAAGTATAGGCACTTACTCTTCGCAGATCCGAGTTCGACTAGACAGCAAGCGAGCTTCCCGTAGTTTTCTAGTAGACCGACACAGCGCCCACCAGATCACACATGAAAGCAGGTTGCTACGCAACCCAATAATTTACGTACAACCACATCAAGATAACCAGATTAGTTGGCGTGCTCTAATTGTTCAGCAGCACAATCGCGGCCGATGTATTCACGCACCGCGCGAATAAAGGAAGAGAATCGCCCAAGCCCGCATGCACCTGCAATCCTATAGGCGAATGAATGCCCCTTTACATGTCCACACAAGCCCAGCCTCTTAACGTGATGGTAGAGAAGATGCAATACAAATTTTCCATTCACGTTGACTAAACCATTCGTCGTGAAGGCTCTATCCATCTCATTTTCAAACGCTTCTCTGCAGCCGACAACACCGAGCTCCGAGAGCTTATTAAATACTGAATCAACATAGCTGTTGATCAACCTTTGATCAATTGTGCACCGCCTATCTCTATAGACGAAATTTTCGACCGAGCTACCGGTATTCGGAAGTCCTAGTGAGAATTTTTGGACTAATAGAAAGGCCCGATGAAGACGATCAAGTGGCAAAGACCATCGCTGTATTACAGTGTCGAAATCAACTCCAGCCTTGACATCCGCTCTTTGCAGTTTTGGAAACTCCTGAACACAGAGCTCCACCAAAGCATCCTCATCAATTAGAAGGTTCTCAATTCCATACTGATCAAGGTAGAAAAGACTATCAAGACGCACGACCGAGTCAAGTAGATCATCGAAATCCTTATCAACAATATAAATTCTTCTAACCCCTTCATACTCGGCATGCTCAGCCAACGCATGCTCAATAACCTTTCTTTTTCCGCCCTGCGGAAATATCTGAATCCCCTGAAAATCAGGGAAACACTTACGCATCAAGAGCTCGTACAGATTCTCCTGATCCACATCTTCAACGAAGAAGTGAAAGCCCGGCGATCCAGCGAAGAAGAGATCCCTAACGCCGAGAGCATCCGCCCCATATTCAGGTATTGACGAGTTAGACATCCAACACCACACACTTGTCGCGATAACGTGAAACAATCTCTGGCGAGTGAGTCGCCATAATGACCTGGGTTCCGATAGGCGACTGATCTAGAATTGCCCCCACAAAGCTTCTTTGCCACTTAGGATGCAGCGAGAGCTCCGGCTCATCTACAATGTAGACATGATTGCGCTTAGAGATAAACGCCAAGAATGTTATTAGAATAAGAATCTGTTTCTCACCCGAAGACATTCTATCTACTGACAAGTACGCTCCGCTTGCGCCGTCCCTACTCAGGTGCTTAAAACCAAGCGTGCCATCCGTCTCATTGAATCCGATAACTTTGCCACTCTCTCGAAAGAACAGATTCAAAGTACCAAGATACGAACCTAGCACCTCGAAAGCACGCAAACTTTTTTCTTCGAAATCTCTGAACGCCTCTGCAAGGCCGTGTATCTGCCTGTATTGCGCATAAAATGCCCTGCGAAGCCCCGGATCATTTTCACCGTGGTGAAGTATCTTCCGAGCCTCCTCGAAGTACTGAGCGATGCTCTCGGCCACATCAGAATCAACATCCAAAGATGTGTAAAGAAGATTAGAAACCTTACTTTCGAGAATAGCAAGTTCATCAATTGTAACCGAATGAACTGGCTCACTCCTCATCCGAAGAAATGAACTCTTAAATGCGGAAACTATTATTTGAGACTTGAGCGAGTCATTGAGCCCGTTCAGCTTTTGAGAATATGCCGCATACTTACGCCTAGTCACATCCTGAACCTTGCCAATAGGCGACCTGCGCCTTACCCCGCGCGGCAATTGAGCGTCAATATATACTTCACCATCGGATTCGGCCGTAATCGTTCTATCAAGCGAAATGCAAAGCGGATCAGCCAGATCCTTCAGGAACGCCCAAGTTTTCTTCTCGTGCGGCTCAGGCGAAAGATTGGCGTAATAACGTAATGCCGCACTCATGTCCTCTTCTGATCTAATTGAAGAAGATGGCTTTTCGATTTGAATGTTTAGCGGCTCACCATCGAAGTCTCCGCCGGCCACCTGCACGCTCAATGCGTGAGAGTTGCGCTGAGCTACGATCGTATAATCCTTCCCGCCACGCTCGAAGAATAGTTTAATTGAATGAAAATGAGTGCATGCAAGCCTGCCAAGATTCGGCTTCGTCATCCATTCTATACAATTAAGGATACTGGTCTTTCCGCTGCCGTTAATACCAACTAGAAGATTCAATCCGGGATCAAAGTCGACATTCTTTGTAAAACTTCCATATAGCCGGATGATTTCAAGGCGCTTTATTCTCAACTGTCCACTCCTTGGGTATAGATAATCTCTACCGCACAAGCGCCTCACAGAAGTAAGGCGCCCCAATGGAGCGCCTTACATTCGGTCTAGCCTTGTATAATCCTATCAAACCCCAACAGGATTAGCCTTCTCCGGATCAATCTTGTACTGCTTGATCGCCCGGGCTACATCCTTCGCGGTCATCTTCCCTTCCTTCGCCAGCGCCGCAATCGCGGCATGCGCGATGTAGTACCGGTCAACCTCGAAGAAGCGACGCAGGTTCGCACGCGTATCCGAACGGCCGAAGCCATCGGTACCCAGCACCGTGTACGACATCGGCACGAACGCGCGGATCTGGTCCGCATACGCACGCACGTAGTCGGTAGCGGCAATCGCCGGGCCCTGGCGGCCTTCCAGCAGCTCGGTCACGTAGGCCTTGCGCTGCTCGCCTTCCGGATGCAGGCGGTTGTGGCGCTCCACATCGAAGCCGTCGCGGCGCAGTTCGTTGAAGCTCGGGCAGCTCCAGATATCGGCGGTCACGCCGAAGTCCTTGTCCAGCAGCTCGGCGGCGGCGATGGCTTCGCGCAGGATGGTGCCCGAACCCAGCAGCTGCACGCGCAGCTCGCCCTTCTTCGGCTTGCCGGCGTCGGTCAGCAGGTACATGCCCTTGACGATGCCCTCGGCTGCGCCTTCCGGCATGTCCGGGTGGGCGTAGTTCTCGTTCATCAGGGTCAGGTAGTAGTACTCGTCTACCTGGTCTTCCATCATCGCCTTGGTGCCGTGCTGCAGGATCACCGTCACTTCGTAGCCGAAGGTCGGGTCGTAGCTGCGCACGTTGGGGATGCCACCGGCCACCAGATGGCTGAAGCCATCTTCGTGCTGCAGGCCTTCACCGTTCAGCGTGGTGCGGCCGGCGGTGCCACCCAGCAGGAAGCCGCGGGTGCGCATGTCGGCGGCCTGCCAGGCGATGTCGCCCACGCGCTGGAAGCCGAACATCGAGTAGTAGATGTAGAACGGCAGCATCGGCACGTTGCTGACCGAGTAGCTGGTACCGGCGGCCATCCACGAGCTGATCGCGCCCGGCTCGCTGATGCCCTGCTGCAGCACCTGGCCGCTCTGGTCTTCGCGGTAGAACATCAGCTGGTCGGCGTCCACCGGCTTGTACTTCTGGCCGAACGGGGCGTAGATGCCGATCTGGCGGAACAGGCCTTCCATGCCGAAGGTGCGGGCTTCGTCGGCCACGATCGGCACGATGTGCGGGCCCAGCTCCTTGTCGCGCAGGGTGATGTTCAGGCTCTGCACGAACGCCATGGTGGTGGAGTAAGTGCGTTCGCCGCTGCTCTTCAGCAGGCGCTCGTAGGTTTCCAGCTTCGGTGCGTTGAAGCTCTTGTCGGCCTTGCGGCGGCGCTGCGGCAGGTAACCACCCAGGGCGGCACGGCGCTCCTGCAGGTACTGCACTTCCGGCGAGTCCGGGCCCGGGTTGTAGAACGGCACCTGGCCGTCCTTGAGCTGCTCGTCGGTCACCGGAATGTTGAAGCGGTCGCGGAAGTGCTTGACGGCTTCGTCGTCCAGCTTCTTGGTCTGGTGGGTCGGGTTCAACGCTTCACCGGCGCTGCCCATGCCGTAACCCTTTACGGTCTTGGCCAGGATGACGGTCGGCATGCCCTTGGTGTTCACGGCCTGGTGGTAGGCGGCGTACACCTTGTGCGGGTCGTGGCCACCGCGGTTGAGGCGCCAGATGTCGTCGTCGGACAGGCCGGCGACCATCGCGGCGGTCTCCGGGTACTTGCCGAAGAAATGCTCGCGGGTGTACGCGCCGCCGAAGGCCTTGCAGTTCTGGTATTCGCCGTCGACGGTTTCCATCATCAGCTTCTTCAGGACGCCGTTGGTGTCCTTGGCCAGCAGGGCATCCCAGTAACCGCCCCACAGCAGCTTGATGACGTTCCAGCCGCCGCCGCGGAACACGCCTTCCAGTTCCTGGATGATCTTGCCGTTGCCGCGCACCGGGCCGTCCAGGCGCTGCAGGTTGCAGTTCACCACGAAGATCAGGTTGTCCAGGCCTTCACGGCCGGCCAGGGCGATGGCACCCAGGGTTTCCGGCTCGTCCGACTCGCCGTCGCCGATGAAGCACCACACCTTGCGGTCGGACTTCTCGATCAGGCCACGGTTTTCCAGGTAACGCATGAACTGCGCCTGGTAGATGGCGGCCAGCGGGCCCAGGCCCATCGACACGGTGGGGGTCTGCCAGAAGTCCGGCATCAGCCACGGGTGCGGGTACGAGGACAGGCCACCGCCGTCCACTTCCATGCGGAACTTGTCCAGCTGCTCTTCGCTGATGCGGCCTTCCAGGAAGGCGCGGGCGTAGATGCCCGGGGCGCTGTGGCCCTGGATGAACAGCAGGTCGCCGGGGTGGTTGTCGCTCGGGGCGCGCCAGAAGTGGTTGAAGCCCACGTCGTACAGGGTGGCGCCGGAGGCGAACGAGGCGATGTGGCCGCCCAGGTCGCCCGGCTTGCGGTTGGCGCGGACCACGGTGGCCATCGCGTTCCAGCGGATGATCGAACGGATGCGCCATTCCAGCTCGGCATTGCCCGGGCTCTTGGCCTCGAACTGCGGCTCGATCGTATTGACGTATTCGGTGGTGGGAGAGAACGGCAGGTAGGCGCCCGAACGACGGGTCAGCTCCACCATGCCTTCCAGCAGCTGATGCGCGCGCTCGGAGCCCTCGACATCAATAACGGCCTTCAACGACTCGATCCACTCCTGGGTTTCCACAGGATTCGGGTCGTTGTTCAGCACCTCGTTCAACCAGTTCATTAGCGCTCCCATAACCGCACGCACGCGCGCGACTGTTGTATAGATATCTAGACCGCAAAGTGTAGCGCACCAAGGGCTTTCGTCACTTGGCTACGCTGGCGTATGGACGCATGCAGCCAGTGTCCGCAAGGCATGTCCCGCCTGTCTTCGGCGGGCCAGCAGGCGCGCTGCAGGCCGCTGCGGCGGGCCTTGGACCGCTTCAGACACGTCGCGATTGCCCGCCTGGCGCATGTGCAGAACGAAGTGTTACCCAGGGCGATGACCGTTGTAGGGCACTGCCGACCGCGTGTGGGCCTACGCCGGGGGCACCGCAGCTGAATGACTGATGCGGTGTCGCGCCCGGCTCTGGACCGGGCCGCGCCGGCCGCGCAAGGTGGCGGCGAGTGTTGGCACTGCCGCAACGGCCCGCCGTCTGGCTGCCTCGCTCCCTTCCACAGTGGTCCCCGGGGCGCACCGCAAGGGCGCCCTTTCTGTGTACGTGGCCCAAACGCGGCACGGTTGTGGCCGGATCGATGCTTGCCGGCGCCTGCCCTATCGATATATCGTTTCGATACTCGTTACCGATATATCGAAATGAGCCGTTCCCCTTCCCCCAGAACCCGTTCCAGCGAATCGGCCGTGCCCCGCCGCCATGGCCAGCCACGCGTGCTGAGCCGGGGCGACCTGCGCCTGCTGGTGCTGGCCCTGATCGGCGAGCAGCCGCGCCATGGCTACGAGCTGATGCAGTTGATCAGCAACCAGTTCCTGCAGGCCTACACGCCCAGCGCCGGCACCATGTACCCGCTGCTGGCGAGCTTCGAGCAGGCCGGCTGGGTGGCATCGGAGGAAGTGGATGGCCGCCGGGTGTTCCGCATCACCGCCGCCGGCGAGTTCGAGCTGAAGGTGCAGCGCACCCAGGTGCGCCTGGCCCAGCGACGGGCCTTCGATCGCGCCCGCGAGATCACCAAGGCATCGCTGCCACCGCCGCTGGCCAGCGCCCTGCGTGACTTCAAGCGGGCGCTGGTGCATCACCACGGCCGCTGGGCCGAAGGCGAGGCCGAGCAGGTGGCGGCGCTGCTGTCGCAGGCATCGGCACTGATCAACGGCACCACCGGTAGCGAGCCCACCTCTTCAACGACCCAGCCAGACTGACTCCAGCCAGGTCTCCCCCTACGCCGCGCCCCCTGCGCGACACCTTTACAGGTATTCCCATGACTGAGCATCACAACGCGCGCCTGCGCCTGGATGTGAGATTCCGCGAACTGACGGTGCTGCGCACCGAGGTGGTCACCCCGCACATGCGCCGCGTCGTGCTGGGCGGCGATGATCTGGCCGGCTTCGATTCGCCCGGCGCCGACGACCACATCAAGCTGTTCTTCCCCAACGCCAGCGGCGAAATGGTGCTGCCGGTGCTGACTGCCGAAGGCCGCAGCTACCCGGACGGCAAGCAGCCGTCTCCGGCACGCGACTACACCCCACGCTGGTGGGACCACGACGCCGGCGAACTGGCCATCGACTTCGTGCTGCACGACCAGGGTATTGCCGGGCCATGGGCCGAACGGGCGCAGCCGGGCGACAGGCTGGTGATCGGCGGCCCGCGCGGCTCGTTCGTGGTGGCCGACAGCTACGACGCCTATGTGCTGATTGGCGATGAAACCGCGCTGCCGGCCATTGCCCGCTGGCTGGACGTGCTGCCGGAGGGCGCCGAGGTGCAGGCTTTCATCGAAGTGAGCGACGAAGCCGAGCGTCAGGACCTGCCGCAGTACGAGAACGTGCAGATTCACTGGCTGGAGCGCAATGGCTTCCCGGCGGCCAGCAGCACGCTGCTGGAAGACATGCTGACCGACTTCGAGGCGCCGGAGGGCGACACGTTCTACTGGATCGCCACCGAATCGCGTCGCGCACGGATGATGCGCAAGTTCATCGAAGGCCATCTGGGCGTGCCGCGCGACTGGATCCGCTCGACCGGCTATTGGAAGGCGCACCCGGACGATACCGACGGCGACTGAGCGCGCCGCGCTGGCCTCAGTCTGCGTGAGCCGGGCATGGCCCGGCTCTGCAGCAGGCAGCCACCGGGATGTGTTGCTGTCGCCATCCGAACCGGTGCGCGGCCCAGATCTCCAGCGCCATCAGCAGCACAACGACCAGCCACGGCAGCAGCAGGCCGAAATACACGCCCGGCATCATGCCGTTGATCTGCGCTTTCACCAGCCGCAACACGCCGCGGGTGTGCAGCAGTTCGTCCACGCGCATCGTCAGCGCTTCGCGCACCACCGTCGGCTCCACGCCCAGTACACCGGCCTTGTCCACCAGGGTGTCTTCCACCAGCCCGCGCAGCACGCCTTCGCGCACCTTGCCGATCACCCAGCCACTGGCGCGTGCCAGTACGCCATCGCCCAGGCCATCCAGTACCGGCAGCGGGTGTTCGCTGAGGTAGGCCGAGGCGACGGCTTCGGCCACATCGCCCACCGTGCCTTCGCTGTGCAGCGCATCGCGCATGCGCGGGTCGTCAAGCGAGTCGGTGAACCCGTGGCTCCACTGGGCCACGAGCGTCTGCAGATGCGGCTGGAAATGGTCCATCTGCTGGAGCAGCGCGCGGTGCGCGCCCGCGGTGAAACCCAGCTGCAGGCCGAAGAAGGCGGTGCCCAGCGGCAGCAGCAGCGCGTAACTGGCCAGCAGCCAGTGATGCCAGCGCCTGCGCCGCTGCAGCCAGCCGCGGCGGCGCAGCGCGTACCAGCCGGCCAGGCCGACCATGAGGCCCAGCAGCGCGCCCAGCACGCTGCCCACTGCCAGATCGAGCACGCTCAACCCGGCCCAGAATTCGTTCAACCAGTACTGCACGTCCTGCATGGCCTTACCTTCCGTGGATGAAACAGCAGGCGATTGTAGGACCGGGTTCACTGTTGGTGGCTCTTCGGCCCATGCCACGGGGTCAGACCCCTTGTCCCACGGAGCGGCGCATGACGCCGGCATCGGATCGAGCCGGGCAGATGCGACAATCGCGCTCCTTCCCAGTTGCAACGAGGCCCCTGTGGGCAAACTGACCTTGGCCGGCGTCGATGCGCTGCGCTCGCGCTTCAACGACGACGACGCCTGTGATGGCGCGCTGGCGGCCTTCGCTGATCCGGCCGCCCTGCGTGCACCGCTGCGGGACCTGTTGGACGCCGAACGCCGGTTCCTGCAGGCCGAGTACGAAGTGGCGCAGGTGGCCGATGTGCTGCGCCGCGACCAGAAGTACGCGCCGGTGGGCAGGCCGTCGGTGCATATCGTGCAGCTGCGCAAGCAGCAGGCGGCGACCAGGCAGGCCGCGTTGATCGCACGTCAGGTGGTGGCGCAGGCCGCGCAGACCTTCGTGCGGGTGAGTGGCATGACGGTGAAGGCCAAGCAGAGCCCGAGCGAGGCGTGTGCAGCGTGGCTGGGCGCGCTGCGCTGAGCGCACGTACCCGGTAGCGGCCAACGCGCGTTCCCGGCGCTAAAAAAGAAGGCCCGCTTCGCAGCGGGCCTTCTGCCTTCTCACGACGAGTGAGCGGGGTGCATCAAGCGGCCGGCTTCTCGCCAGTGGCTTCGGTGGTGATGCGGATCTTCACTTCATCGCTGACGTTCGGGGCGTAGGCGCCCACGCCGAAATCGCTGCGCTTGAGGGTGGTGGTGGCATCGAAGCCGGCGGCCGGAACCTTGGCCATCGGGTGCTCGCCGCCGCCGTTGATGGTGACGTCCAGGGTCACCGGCTTGGTGATGTCCTTGATGGTCAGATCGCCAGTGACGGTCAGCTTGTTGGTGCCGGCCGATTCCACCTTGGTGCTCTTGAAGGTGGCCGCCGGGAACTTGGCAGCGTCGAAGAAATCGGCGCTCTTCAGGTGCTCGTCGAACTTGGCGGTGAAGCTGTTGAGGCCGCTCAGCGGCAGCTTCACTTCAACGGTGGACTTGGTCACGTCGGCGGCGTCGTACACCAGGGTGCCTTCAGCGTTGCCGAAGTGTGCGCTCGGGTTGGAGAAGCCGAAGTGGCTCCACTGCGCCAGCACGTCGGTGTGGCTCGGGTCGAGCTTGTAGGTGCCCGAGGCGATCTGGATCGCTTCGGCGGCGGGCGCGGCAGCGGCAGCATCGGCAGCCGGGGTGGCGGCCGGCTGTTCGGTGGCGGCCGGAGCGGCAGCATCAGCGGCCGGGGCAGCGGTATCGGCCGGCTTGGAGCAGGCGGCGATGGCCAGGGTCAGGGCCAGCGGCAGCAGCAGTTTACGGGTGGCGCTCATCTGAGGAACTCTCCGGATCGTAGGGTGGGTACAGGGTGCAGCAATGGCCCGCCGCAACCGGCGGGCCCGAAACCGATACAGCGACTTACGCGATGCGCGCCGCTTCGTCGAACGACAGACGCGGCAGGCGCGGGAACAGGCCCGCCGGGTCACCGTACCCCAGGTTGACCAGGAAATTCGACTTGATGCTGGTGCCGGCGAAGAAGGCTTCATCGACCTTGGCCGGGTCGAAGCCGGACATCGGGCCGGCATCCAGGCCCAGCGCGCGCGCGGCCAGGATCAGGTAGGCGCCCTGCAGGCTGCCGTTGCGGATGGCGGCCTCGTGGCGGCCTTCCTGCGGGCCGTCGAACCAGGACTTGGCGTCGGCGTGCGGGAACAGGTACGGCAGCTTCTCGTGGAAATCCAGGTCGAAACCGATGATGACGGTGACCGGTGCGGCCATGGTCTTGTCATGGTTGCCTTCGGACAGCGCGGGGGCCAGCTTGGCCTTGGCTTCGGCCGACTTCACGAACACGAAGCGCGCCGGGCTGGCGTTGGCCGCGGTTGGGCCCCACTTCACCAGCTCGTACAGTTCCTGCAGCAGGCTGTCGTCCACCGGGGTGTCGAGGAAGGCATTCTGGGTGCGGGCGGTGCGGAACAGCTGATCCAGTGCGGCGGCGTCAAGCGCGTGGGACATCGGTGCATCTCCAGGGCGGCGAAGGGGAGTCAGTGCCCGCGGGCAACGCGGGGCGAAACGACCAGCCGCAGTGTAGAGTGTCGCGACTGTTGCAACACCCAGCAGGGCTGAAACGAATTAATGCCAATGGTGAAACGATCGAGCGCACCGTGGACGGTCACCGATGGCCGTGCAGGCAATGTCCGCCAAGCGGTCGCGCTGGCCTCGGCGCTGCGCCAGGGCACCTATCGACCCGTGGTACTACAGCCTCGGGCGCCCTGGCGCTGGGTCACCCCGCGGCGCCTGCCCGGGGATGCCAACGGCTACGGCGATGCGTTCGCGGCACTGGCTGCCGAGCCCCCTGCGCTGGCGATCGGCTGTGGCCGCCAGGCCGCCGGTGCGCTGCGCGTGCTGCGCGCCCGCGGCACGCAGGTGGTGCAGATCCTCGACCCGCGCATCGGCGCCAGGCATTGGGACGTGGTGGTGGTACCCGAGCATGATCGCCTGCGCGGCAGCAATGTGCTGACCTTGATCGGCAGCCTCAACCCGGTCGATGACGACTGGCTGGCCTGGGGACGGGCCGCGTTCGCCGGCTTCAGCACCCTGCCCGGTCCGCGCACTGCACTGCTGGTGGGCGGCCCGACGCCGCTGGCGCCGTGGGACGAAACGGCGATGGTCGGTGTGTTCCGCGCCCTGGCCGCGCAGATCCGCAGCGAAGGCGGCAGCCTGCTGGCCACCACCTCGCGACGCACCCCGCCGGCACTGGCCGAGATCCTGCGCGCGACCTTCGCCGACCTGCCGCACGTGATCTGGGGCGACGGCGGCGACGGGGTGAATCCGTATGGCGGCCTGCTCGGCTGGGCCAACCGGGTGGTGGTATCGCCCGATTCGGTGAACCTGCTCTCTGAAGCCTGCGCCACGCGCATGCCGGTGATGGTGGCGCTGGCGGAGACCGCGCAGGGACGCCTTGCCCGCTTCCAGCAGCAGCTGCACGAGCGCGGGCGATTGCAGACACGCTGGCTGGACTGGCAGTACGACCGCATCGAACCACTGCGCGAAACCGCGCGCATCGCCGCCGAGGTCAGGGCGCGGCTGGCATTGGGGTAACGCCCCACCGTTGACGGCTGGTGTGTTCCTGAACGGGTGGTTTTGGATTTGCCTTTGGCCGGGCGGATAATGGGCGATTCCCCTTGTCCTCCTGGCTCGCCATGTCCGTGCGTCCCGCCCCCGTTTTTGCCCCGCTGACCCCGCGCGCCCTGGTGCTGGCCGTGCTGGCGATGGGCGCGGTGGTGCTGCTGTCGAACGTGCTGGTGCAGTACCCGATCAACGACTGGCTGACCTGGGGTGCGTTCAGCTATCCCGTCGCGTTCCTGGTGAGCAATCTGATCAACCGCCGCTTCGGCCCGGGACCGGCCCGGCGCGTGGCCTGGATCGGTTTCGCGGTGGCGGTGCTGTTGTCGGTCTGGGTGGCGACGCCGCGCATCGCCATCGCATCGTGCTCGGCCTTCATCGTGGCGCAGCTGCTGGACATCACCGTATTCGACCGCCTGCGCCGGGGCAGCTGGTGGCGTGCGCCGATGGTAGCCACCACCTGCAGCGCGACGGTGGACACCACGATCTTCTGGTCGATCGCCTTTGCCGGTTCCAGTCTGCCGTGGGTGAGCTGGGCGGCAGGCGATCTGGCCGTGAAGCTGGCCATCGGCGTGTGCCTGCTGGCGCCGTTCCGCGCGCTGCTGTGGAAGATGGCGCCGCTGCGCGCGGAAAGCGCGCGGTGATTCCGCCGGGCATGGCCCGGCGCTACCGTTGCGCTTGTTTGGATGACGCCGGCATGGCGCGGCGCGCCTGTTCGGGTAGCGCTGGGCCATGCCCGGCGGCCTCGCCGCCGATCAGCCGAACGGCAGGCCGGCCGCCCGGCAGGCCGCACTGATTGCTGCGCAGGCCGCTTCGATGGCCGGTGTGGTCGGTGCCAGCCGCGGGCGACGGTCCAGCGTGCAGGCCAGGCCCACATTCAGCAGAGTGGCATGCGCAGCGTGCAGTGCCTGCGCGGTGGCAACCGGCAGGAATTCCGCTGCGGCCAGTGCATCGATCAACGACGGCGTGTCGCGGGGTGACAGCAGCGCCGGTTCCTGTGCACTGCGCTCGAGCACACCGGTCTGCAGCAGGAACTCCAGGTCCACCACGCCACCGGCGCCCTGCTTCAGGTCGATGCGCGCGGCATCGCTGCGGTCCAGTTCGGTGCGCATGCGCCCTCGCATCTTCAGCACATCGGCATAGAGGGTGGCGTGGTCGCGTGCACGGCCCAGGGTCTGCGCACGCACCTGCTCGAAGTCGGCCAGCAGGCTGGCATCACCGGTCACGCCGCGCGCACGCACCAGCGCCTGATGCTCCCAGGTCCACGCGCGTTCGCGCTGGTATTCGGTGTAACTGGCCAGGGACGAGACCAGCGAGCCTTTGCCGCCGTCCGGCCGCAGGCGCACGTCGATGTCGTACAGCCGACCGGCGGCGGTGACCGCGCCGAGCAGGGCCATCACCTTCTGTGCCAGCCGCGCGTACCAGCGTCCCGGCTCCAGCGCGCGCGCGCCATCGCTGGCCTCCACGCCCGCCGGATGATCGTGCAGGAACACCAGGTCCAGATCGGAACCGAAGCCGAGTTCGAGGCCCCCCAGGCTGCCATAGCCGATGATCGCAAAGCGCCCGCCGGGAATGCCCCCGTGCGCGGCCTGCATGTCGGACTCGGCCATGGCCAGCACCGTGACCACCACCGCCTGCGCCAGCTCGGCCAGTTGGCGGGTGCTGTCGACCGCGCCCTGGCGGCCGTCCAGCGTGGCCATCGCCATGCGGAAACTCAGGGCCAGCCGGGTTTCGTTGAGCCAGCGCAACGCGGCTTCCGGGTCTTCGACCGTCAGCGCCTGCTGGCATTCGGCCAGCATGCCGGCCGCATCCGGCATCGGGCCGGACACGCGCACGTCCAGCAGTTCGTCCAGCAGCAACGGATAGGCCGCCAGGCGCTCGGCCAGCAGCGCGCTGCGCGCCAGCACATCCACCAGCCGCGCCAGCGCACTGGGCTGTTCGTCCAGCAGGGCCAGATAACTGGTCCGGCGCAGCACCGCCTGCAGCAGGCCGAGTACGCGCTTCAGTGCGGCATCCGGTTGCGGCGAGCGCGTGGCGGCGTGCAGCAGCGCCGGCAGCACGCGGTCCAGCCGCGCGCGCGCGGCGTCGGACAGCGACTTCACGCCGGTGCTCTGCGCGAAATCGCGCAGCGACTGATCGGCGCCGTTCGCATCGAGGAAACCGGCTTCGGCCAGCAACGGCGCGTCACTGCCACCCGGCAGGCTGCGCCAGTAGTTGGCCAGCGCATCCGGCGCCGCCTGGCCCTTGCGCGGTGCCAGCAATGCAGCGAACTCGGTGCTGACCCGCTGCTGCTGCACGGCCAGTGCAGCGCGCAGCGCTTCCCAGTCGGGGTAACCCAGGCCCAGGGCGATGCGCTCGCGGTCGATCGCATCGCTGGGCAGCACATGCGTCTGCGCATCGCGCAGCATCTGCAGCCGGTTCTCCAGGCGGCGCAGGAACAGGTAGGCCTGCTCCAGCGATGCGCCGTCTTCGGGCGCGATCTGGCCCGCCGCCACCAGCGCCTGCAGCGCCACCAGCAGGCGACGTTCACGCAGGGCCGGTTCGCGGCCGCCACGGATCAGCTGCAGTGCCTGGCACAGGAATTCGATTTCGCGGATACCACCTGCACCGCGTTTGATGTCTTCATGCAGTTCGCGGCGGGCGACTTCAGCCGTGATCGCAGCCTTCATCTCGCGCAGTCCGTCCAGCGCGGTGAAGTCCAGATAGCGTCGATAGACGAACGGGCGCAGCGTCTGCAGCCACGCCTCACCGGCGGCGATATCACCGGCCACGGCACGTGCCTTCAACCAGGCGTAGCGCTCCCAGTCGCGGCCCTCCCGCTGGAAGTACTGGTCCATCGCAGCGAACGACAGCGCAACGCGGCCGGCACTGCCGAACGGGCGCAGGCGCAGGTCGACGCGGTGGCTGAAGCCATCGACGGTGGTTTCATCCAGCAGCTTGGCCAGGCGCTGGCCGAGCCGCGCGAAGTATTCTTCGGCGGCCAGCGGACGCGGTCCGTCCGATTCACCGCCCTGCGGGTAGGCGTAGACCAGGTCGATGTCGGAGCTGAAGTTGAGTTCGCCACCGCCGAGCTTGCCCAGGCCAAATACGACAAGTTGCTCGACGCGGCCCTCGTCATCACGGATCACGCCGTGGCGCTGTGCGAATTCCTGCTGCAGGGCGTCCAGCGCCAGCCGCAGGCAGTCTTCGGCCAGGGCGGTGGCGCCGGCCAGGGTCTGCGCCACGTCATCCAACCCTGCCAGATCGCGCCAGACCAGGCGGGTCGACATAGCTGCACGCCAACGCCGCAGCTGCGCCGGCCATTCACCGGGCTGCACCGGGTCGAGCACCGGCGTCGGCAACGGCGGGCACCCCGGCTGGGCCAATTGCGACAACAGGGCGGGCTGCCGCACCAGCGTGTCCAGAGCGAAGTCACTGGCGATGGCCAGTTGGGTCAGCAGGGGCCGCAGGTCGGCCGGGATCGGTTCCGGAACCACCTGGGCCAGGCGCGACAGGGCACGATCAACCAGGGGCTGCAGCGCGGCGGGCAGTTCGGCGGGGGCGAGGGTCATGCGTTGATTCTCGCGGCGCCGGGCGCCTTTGCCAACGGCGGGAAGTCGCTGCGCCGCCGTCCATCGCGCGCATTCATCCTGGGCATCGGGCAATAAAAAAGCCCGCTTGCAGCGAACTGCCAGCGGGCTCTGCTCCCTCCCCCACGTCGGGATGCAGGGCCATCCTGCGGGCTGCGAAAGGACTTTGCACGCTGCACTGCAAAACAGAACCGGCGGGTATGGATAGCCCCGCCCGCGAAAAGCCATTCCACGAAGGTAGCCCCCCCGTACGCCGGGGGATGGCCGATAATCGAGGCTCCCCCCAGAAACACTGTCGTCATGTCTGTTGATCGCATCGCCAACGCGCGTCTCCGCGACCGCGTGGTCTCCGCCGAGGCCGCAGCCGCGCTGATCCAGCCGGGTGAAACCGTGGCCATGAGCGGGTTTACCGGCTCGGGCTATCCCAAGGCCGTCCCCGTGGAACTGGCGCGCCGCATGGAAGCGGTGCATGCCCAGGGCCAGCCCTTCCAGATCAAGCTGATGACCGGCGCCTCCACCGCGCCGGAGCTGGACGGTGCGCTGGCCAAGGCCGATGGCATCGCCATGCGCATGCCCTTCCAGAGCGACCCGGATGCGCGCAACCGCATCAATGAAGGCAAGCTGGATTACATCGACATCCACCTCAGCCACGTCGCCCAGCACGTCTGGTTCGGCTTCTACGGCGAGATCGACACCGCCGTGGTGGAAGTCTCGGCCATCCGCGAGGACGGCTCGCTGGTGCCGTCCACCTCGGTCGGCAACAACAAGACCTGGCTGGACCTGGCGAAGAAGGTGATCGTCGAGGTCAACGAGTGGCAGCCGGCCGGCGTCGATGGCATGCATGACATCTACTACGGCACCGCGCTGCCGCCGCATCGCAAGCCGATTCCGCTGGTCAACGCCAACGACCGCATCGGCGATACCGCGCTGCGCTGCGACCCCGACAAGATCGTGGCGGTGGTCCGCACCAACGGCCCGGACCGCAACAGCCCGTTCAGCCCCATTGATGCGACCAGCGAGCAGATCGCCGCGCACCTGATCGACTTCCTCAAGCACGAAGTGAAGCACGGCCGGCTGCCGCCGAACCTGCTGCCGCTGCAGTCCGGCGTGGGCAACATTCCCAATGCGGTGCTGGCAGGCCTGGCCAGGAGTGGTTTCCGTGATCTGGCCGCGTTCACCGAGGTGATCCAGGACGGCATGCTCGACCTGCTGCGCGACGGCGTGCTGAGCTATGCCTCGTGCACGGGCTTCGCGCTGAGCCCGCAGGCCAACGAGACGTTCAAGGAGAACATCGACTTCTACCGCGAGCGCATCATCATGCGCACGCAGGAAATCTCCAACCATCCCGAGCTCGTGCGCCGGCTGGGCTGCATCGGCATGAACGGCATGATCGAGGTGGACCTGTACGGCAACGTCAATTCGACGCACGTGATGGGCACGCGGATCATGAACGGCATCGGCGGCTCCGGTGACTTTGCCCGCAACGGGTTCCTGTCGGCGTTCCTCAGCCCGTCCACGGCGAAGAACGGCACCATCTCGGCGATCGTGCCGATGGCCAGCCACGTCGACCACACCGAACACGATGTCTCGGTGATCGTCACCGAGCAGGGCCTGGCCGATCTGCGCGGCCTGACCCCGCGCAAGCGTGCGCAGGTGCTGATCGACCGCTGCGCGCACCCGGATTTCCGCCCGCAGCTGCAGGACTACTTCGACCGCGCCAGCCGTGAGAGCTATGGCAAGCACACCCCGCACCTGCTGCCGGAAGCGTTGTCCTGGC